>CAMGET010000285.1 GCA_946055175.1 uncultured Roseburia sp. | reverse complement strand
CGAAGAAATTGTTCACGAATTGGGGAAATAGAGAGAAAATTAATTATATTAAATACACAATTATGCGTAATAATGCAAATATTCAAATTATCAGACAATATATAAAATAAATAGATAGACAGGAGCTTTCGGTTGTAGTATAGTAATTGATAACAACTATGAAAAAGACAAGTGTCTTTCTGACACAGACAGGAAAGGAATTGTGTATGAAACAGGAGAAGAAAGAGCAGGGCATGCTATCCAAAAAAATGGTTACACTGGATAAATTTGCACCAAAAGATTCCACAAAAAAAGCAGATGGAATGTATGATCCGGCGTTTGAGCATGATAACTGCGGTATCGGGTCTGTTGTCAATATTAAGGGTATTAAGACCCATGAGACCGTAGAGAACGCTTTAAAGATTGTTGAGAATTTGAAGCACAGAGCAGGAAAAGATGCCGAGGGAAAGACCGGTGATGGCGTCGGTATCCTTTTACAGATTTCCCATAAATTTTTCTCAAAAGCAACAAAACAGCTTGGTATTGAACTTGGCAGCGAGAGAGATTATGGTATCGGTATGTTTTTCTTCCCACAGGATGAGTTAAAACGTAATCAGGCAAAGAAGATGTTTGAGGTCATCGTCCAGAAGGAGGGCATGGAGTTCTTAGGATGGAGAGAAGTGCCAACCGATCCGACCAAGCTTGGACAGAAGGCAGTCGACTGTATGCCGTACATTATGCAGGGCTTTGTAAAACGTCCGAAAAATGTGGAAAAGGGACTTCCGTTTGACAGGAAATTATATGTGGCAAGACGTGTATTTGAACAGTCAAATGATGATACTTACGTTGTTTCCTTATCAAGCAGAACAATTGTATATAAAGGAATGTTTCTTGTGGAGCAGCTTCGCCTGTTCTTTGCTGATCTTCAGGATAAGGATTATGAATCTGCAATTGCTACCGTACACTCCCGTTTCTCTACCAACACAAATCCAAGCTGGGAGAGAGCACATCCAAACCGTTTTATCGTACATAACGGTGAGATCAATACGATAAAGGGTAACGCGGACAAGATGCTTGCTCGCGAGGAGACAATGGAATCGGAGTTTTTAAAGGGAGAGCTGCAGAAGGTGCTTCCGGTTGTCAATACGGAAGGCTCTGACTCAGCAATGCTTGACAATACACTGGAATTCCTTGTTATGAGCGGAATGGATCTTCCACTGGCAGTCATGATTACAATTCCGGAGCCTTGGGCAAACAATAATCTGATGTCCCAGAAGAAGAAAGATTTTTACCAGTATTACGCAACCATGATGGAGCCATGGGATGGACCGGCATCCATTCTTTTCTCTGACGGAGATATTATGGGAGCCGTTCTTGACCGTAACGGACTGCGTCCTTCCCGTTACTATATTACGGATGATGATTATCTGATTCTTTCATCTGAAGTTGGTGTTCTTGATATCGATCCGACGAAGATTGTGGTAAAAGAGAGACTTCGTCCGGGAAAAATGCTTCTCGTTGATACCGTCCAGGGAAGAGTCATTGATGATGATGAACTGAAGGAGACTTATGCAAGCAAGCAGCCATATGGCGAATGGATTGACCGTAATCTGTTGAGCTTAAAAGACTTAAAGATTCCAAACCAGCGTGTGCCGGAATACACCAAGGAAGAGCGGCAGAGAATGCAGAAAGCGTTCGGATATACTTATGAATCCCTGCGTGAGGCGATTTTACCAATGGCAAAAAATGGTGCTGAGGGCACCTCTGCAATGGGTATTGATACGCCGCTTGCAGCATTATCGAGCGATCATCAGCCGTTATTTAACTATTTCAAACAGTTATTTGCACAGGTAACAAATCCGCCAATTGATTCTATTCGTGAGAAGGTTGTAACATCCACGACGGTTTACATTGGAGAAGATGGCAACCTTTTGGAAGAAAAAGCCATCAACTGTCAGGTACTTAAGGTAAATAACCCAATCCTTACCAATACAGACCTGATGAAGATAAAAAATATGAAGGTAGATGGGTTTAAGGTAGAAGTCATACCTACGATTTATTATAAGAATACAAGCCTGGAAAAGGCGATTGAGCGTCTGTTCGTCGAGGCGGACCGTGCGTACAGGGATGGCGCAAATATTTTAATTCTTTCTGACCGTGGGGTGGATGAATATCATGTGCCGATTCCTTCCCTGCTTGCAGTATCGGCCTTACAGCAGCATCTCGTAAAAACAAAGAAGAGAACAGCCGTTGCCATGATTTTAGAGTCCGGTGAACCGAGAGAGGTACATCATTTTGCAACACTGTTAGGTTATGGTGCCTGTGCAATCAACCCATATCTGGCACAGGATACCGTTAAGCAGTTAGTGGACGAGCATATGCTTGACAAAGATTACTATGCAGCAGTAGATGATTACAATGAGGCAATTTTGAATGGTATCGTAAAAATTGCTTCCAAGATGGGTATTTCCACAATCCAGTCTTATGAAGGTTCGAAAATCTTTGAGGCAATTGGTATTGATTCGGATGTTATTGATAAATACTTCACAAATACAGTGAGCCGTATCGGCGGGATTACATTAAAGGATATTGAGAATGATATGAATGAGCTGCATTCTGCAGCATATGACCCGCTTGGATTAGAAACCGACCTTACTTTAGACAGCAGAGGCCGCCATAAGATGAGAAGCGGGGCAGATCCGCATCTATATAATCCTGCCACAATCCATCTTTTACAGGAATCCACAAAACGTGGAAATTATGAAATGTTCAAGCAGTATACAGAGCTTGTGAACAAGGAGGAAAAGGATGGCTGCATCCGCGGACTAATGGATTTCAATTATCCGAAAAAAGGAGTGCCGATTGAGGAGGTTGAGAGTGTTGCATCCATTGTGACAAGATTTAAGACAGGTGCCATGTCTTATGGTTCTATTTCACAGGAAGCACATGAGACACTTGCCATTGCAATGAACAGGCTTCATGGAAAATCCAATACCGGTGAGGGCGGTGAAGACTACGAGAGGATTGCAAGTAAGAACACAGCACTCGATAAATGCTCGAAGATTAAGCAGGTCGCATCCGGACGTTTTGGTGTTACAAGCCAGTACCTTGTAAGTGCAGAGGAAATTCAAATTAAAATGGCACAGGGTGCAAAACCGGGTGAAGGAGGACATCTTCCGGGAAAGAAAGTATATCCGTGGATTGCAAAAACAAGACTTTCGACACCGGGTGTATCACTGATTTATCCGCCACCGCATCATGATATT
>CAMGET010000284.1 GCA_946055175.1 uncultured Roseburia sp. | reverse complement strand
ATTTCATAATAAAAATAGGCAGACAAAGGAAGTGTCATAAGTTGTATGGATAACCCTGAATAAATAGATTTGTGGATTTTAGAATCTTTTTTTACGGTTTTATTCACTATTTTCCCAACCAGCACCACACCCAGTACTGCTGCAAAAGAAAATAGAAAACCGGCATAGGAAAGCCAGCCTGTGTTATCCCATAATAATACGATTGCCGCAAAGCTTAACGCGGAAAGTGAATCATAGCTTCTTCCCAAAATATCTGCAAGCAGCATTACAAAAAACATAAGAATTGCCCTTGCAGCCGATGGCCGAAATCCCGCCATGCAACCATAGGCCGCCATAAACGTGCCTGCAATTTCTGCTGATAAGAAATAATTCCCGCATATCCTCCGTATCAACTTGTAGATTCCCAACCCGATGACAGAAATATGTAAGCCCGATATTGCCAGGATATGTGAAATTCCTACCTTTTGATAAAGTTCTTTGATTTCTGTATCCATCAGCGATTGATCGCCCAATGTCATCTGTACAAGTACACCGCTCATTTCTGAAGGTATACTACATGCATATACATTTTTCAAACGTTTGCGCAGCCGGTACAACCACTCTCTAATCTGATTTGTTTTTCCATATTCCTTTATAATTATTGGATTATTTAATTTGAATGCAATTTTCTGCGATTGATAGAAGGCTGCTTCATCGAAGTTTCCTTCATTTTCCGATTGTCGGAAGGTACTTACTTCTCCTTCCAATACTATGACCTTTCCAATGGAAACCGTATCCTGTTCCATCCGGACAAGTATCTGATTACAGGGTATGACTCCCTGCGGTAGTTTTAGATAACAATTTTTTAGATAATACTGATATAAATTATTTTTAAATTCTTTTTCGCTCAGTTCACCCTGAACCTTTATATCCCTTCCGTTTTCAAGCGCCGGCTCATACTTTGCAATGAATTCCTGTTCAAGGTAACAGCGATATGCACCTGTAAACACACACCCGGTATACATAAGCAGCAGCATACCTGCTGCCCACTTTACCTTTGCCTTTCGGATACCGCCTGCCAAAAACAATAAGATGCCAATGACAGGCACGATATATAACATATTCCCTGTTTTCACAACAAGAATTCCCAGCAAAAAGCCCAACGCCATCACACACAATGGTCGTTTCTGCAATTATCTTTTTGCCTCCTTTTTTGTTTCTTCCCTATTTTCCGTCTCATCGACCGTTTCGCTGTCACCTGTAGACTCTGTATCTACCGTCAGCTCTGTGTCTTTGCTTGATTCCACTTCCAAAGTAGTCACATAGTCAAGATTCCGCACATACATCTCACTCAGCTTATAACTGTCACGATAGGAACCACTTGTATCACCATTGACTGAAATCTGTACCTTACTAATGGATGCCATTTCAGAAAGTGAATTCACAATCGAATAAATGACTATCGACTCCATGACAGAATAATCCTGATTTTTAAATGTTGCATCCAGATTCACATAACAAATACCGTCTACGACAGATACAGATATCAGCTTGGTTCCTGCAGGGATTGCCGACTTTAATCCGACTGTATCCGGACCTTTTAAAAGCTGTTCCATAATCAGTTTTTCCATGGAAATATTACTGCTGTAATGCACTTCTCTGGTTTCTTTAATCAATCCATCCCCGGAAGCATTTGAAAAATATAATGATAAATTTGCAACCTGAATAGAATTTATCTGCTCTCCAGGATTTTCAACAAAGCTTTCCGGATACATAATTCCATATACATTTCCCTGCGCATCCATAAGTGGCTCATCATTCACATAAAAAGATACACAATTAATTTCCGGAATCTGAGTCATTGTACGCACAATTGCAGCGCGACACAACAGCTCCTCCACGTTACTCATTTCATAGTAATTTTTGTTAAACCAAAGGGTCAGCATGGTACCATCCAAAGAATAATCTACCACTTCTACATAACTGGGAATTGATTGGCGACAGCTTACCTGTTTCGGATCAGACTGAAGCATTTTTAAGAATTCTTCAATCAGTACTAATGTATCCTCTGTTTCTGTTTTATAGGACACTTTCTCAATTTCATTTATGTCCTTGTTCAGATATTCTATATAATAACCATCAATTTCTTCTTTCTGTTCACATCCCGCAAAGAAAGTGACAGACAAGACAAAAAGAAGGAAACACACCATTCTTTTCATACGTTATCCAACCTTCCTGCTCATTTTGCAATATATTTTAACGGAATTCTCACATTAAAAGTCGTTCCTTCTCCTTCCGTGCTATAAACCTTAATCTGCCCACGATGCATTAAAACTGCACTTCTGGTAATTGCAAGTCCAAGCCCGGTTCCGCCTATTTCTCTGGAATGAGACTTATCAACACGATAAAAACGTTCAAAAATATGTTCTAATGATCCCTCCGGTATACCGATACCGGTATCTTCCACCTTTAAATACAGATATTGATGATCCGCATTTAACGATACCCGTACTCTGCCATCCGGTTTATTATACTTAATTGCATTTTCAATCAGATTTGTAAATGCAAGTGTAATCTTCACCTCATCAACATCAGCCATAACCGGTCTAAAACTTTCCAATACCAGTTCTACCTGTTGTTTCTCAGCAATTGGCTGAAGACGTTTCAAAATTTGTTCCAGCAATTCATTCACATTCAGATTTGTGATGTTTAAATCCGCCGCAGATTTATCCATCTTTACAAGAGACAACAAGTCGTTAATAATTTTGTTCTCCCTTTCAATTTCATTTCCGATATCTCCCATGAATTCCTTATACAGTTCAACGGGAGCATCTCCCATACTGTTAATGGAATCTGCCAGTACCTTCATGGAAGTTAAAGGTGTTTTTAACTCATGAGACACATTCGATACGAACTCCTGACGGGATTCATCCAGAATCTTCATTCTTCCAAGTAATGCATTAAATTTTTCACATATTTGAATGGTTTCCGTATAATCACGAATATCAAGCATATCTTCACCGTATCCGGTCTGGATCTCATCAATTTTACGAGATATTTTTTTAAATGGATTCACAATCCGGATTGCAAAAAACACTGCAAACAGCATAACCAAGATACTTAGAATCAGCTGAATCACATAAATATTGGTATCCAGATATTCCATATTTAAAGCAATACTATCCGTAGATACACTAATCAGCATGACACCGATAGCAGTTTTTTCTCCTGATTTTTCATCCATCCGTATCAGCGGTGTTACCAGTTCAATGTAC
>CAMGET010000283.1 GCA_946055175.1 uncultured Roseburia sp. | reverse complement strand
GAACTTCTTATATGCGTACATCCGAATAGAAAAAAGTCCCTCTCTTTCCTCTTCCTTTATATACGTAACAATAAATTCAAATTCTGCGCTAAATATCTATTTAAATGATAATACACACCATTCCACCATTAATATCGTTCACAATCTTTTGCATGGTATCCTGAAGTTTCATCTGACATTCATCATCCATCATCGCAATCCTACTGCGGATACCGTCTTCCATTAATTCCCCGATAGATTTACCAAAAATATTGGTTTCCCAGACACCTTCATTACTCTGCTGTCCATCCTTTATGTATTGAATCAAATCATTGGCCTGTTCTTCACTTCCGATAATCGGTGCAATTTCCGTTTCAATATTCGCACGAATCATATGAACAGAAGGCGAAACAGCTTTAATTTTCACTCCATATTTATTACCGTGACGGATTAGCACCGGTTCCTCCATCTTTATATCAGCCAAACCCGGATTCACCACTCCATAACCCTTTGCCTGCACCGCCTCAAAAGCATTTGCAACTTTCTCATAAGCTTCTTTTCTGGCTGACATTTCTTTTATCAGGTTAATTAATTCATATTCACCAGTTACGGATACTCCGGATAATTCGCTGATATTCTCATAGTAATATTTTTCCGCCACATCCATAAGAACCCGAATACATCCGGTAGCGAGGTCTACCTCATCCAGCTTCATTTTTGATACAAATGATGTATCCTCTGTTTCCTTTTGCCAGTTTAGTGCATATACATCTTTCATCCTTCCAATCTGTCCCAGCACATTTTTCGCCAGCTCTATGATTTCAGTTTTAACCACATGCTCCATTGGAAGCAGCTCTGTCCATTTTGGAATATAAAACGCAATCCGTCTAATCGGGAATTCATACAAAACTGTTTCTAAAATCTTTGTCATATCTTCCTTCCGAAGCTGTTCGCAGTTCACCGGAAGTACTATGGTTTTATATTTCTCAGTTAAACTTGCAGCAAGCTGCTTCGTTTCTTCACTATAAGGCTTTGTAGTATTTAGCAGAATAATAAACGGCTTTCCAATTTCATTTAATTCCTGTATGGTCCTCTCCTCTGCACGAACATAATTTTCTCTTTCCAGTTCTCCGATAGAACCATCTGTTGTTACCACAACTCCAATGGTCGCATGGTCCTTTATTACCTTTTCCGTCCCAATGGCCGCTGCCTCTGCAAATGGAATTTCATAATCAAACCATGGCGTCTTTACCATACGTTTTTCGTTTCCTTCCATATGCCCTACTGCGCCATCTACCAGAAAACCTACGCAGTCAATTAAACGCACCTTGATCATACCGCCGTCATCTAAACCGTCTTTTCCGGGAAGCTTGATTTCTGCTGCCTGTTGAGGAATAAACTTTGGTTCAGTTGTCATAATCGTTTTTCCGGCAGCCGCCTGTGGGAGTTCGTCTGTTGCCCGTTCCTTTGCCGCATTATCGGTCAAATACGGAAGCACCATCCATTCCATGAACCGCTTAATAAAGGTAGATTTTCCGGTTCTTACAGGTCCTACCACTCCTATGTATATTTCCCCACCGCACCGCTCTCTGATATTTTTGTATAAGTCATATTCGCTGTTCCTGTCCATAAAAAAACATCCTTTCCATACTTAAAACATTGTATGAAAAGGATGCTCTCATTATGCTATTAATTCTTAGACCATAAATCGCATCTTGCCCGGCAGACAGGAATAAGTAAGCTCTGTCACATCACCTAAATACTCCCCATCGGTATGTAATGCCATTGGCTTTTTTATTTTAATTTTCATGTTTTTACAATCAAACACCTTGAATCCGTGAAAATTTTGGTGCTTACCAATTGCAAGAAACGGCAAGCGAAACAGTGCACCGACCTTTGTAAACTTATGTGCTATGCAAACTGAAAGTAATCCATCCTGTACACTTGCCTTTGGCGCCATAGGTACACCGCCGCCCTCTGCTTTTGCATTCATGGCTGCAGCAAAGATGCCGCCTTTAAAGTTCTGTGTTCCGCTTCCGTCTATATTTATTGCCATATCTGCTTTTTCCATACCAAACAGTGACTGAATTGTTACTATCAGATAGGATACTTTTCCCAATCCGAGTTTATTCATGAGCACCTTTACCTTAGATGTCATCATCTTTTTACAGACAAGTGCGTCCATACCAACCCCGGAGCTGATTGCATATAAACGTTTTTCTTTCCTTTCGCCCCATTCTACCTGTCCCAAATCAATCCGTTCAAAACTCTCCTCAGCCTTCTCTACGATAGATAAAATATGCTCTAACCGGGCAATTGGTTCTTTGGTTATGCCGAGGTTTCTGGCAAAATCATTTCCAGAACCTGCCGGAATCAAACTAATACGAACCTTTTCAAAATCTGTCACGCCATTGATGACTTCATTTAAGGTTCCATCTCCGCCTACCACAATCAGGTTGATATCTTCCTCTTCCATTTCACTCACCATTTTGGCAAGTTCTGTCGCATGTCCATTATGTTTTGTCATGAACACTTTGTATGGAATTTTTCTTGCACGGATTTCTTTCTGTACCGTGCGCCAGACGCCTTCTCCCTTTCCTGTTCTGGCCGTCTCATTTGCAATAAAATACAGCATATCTGCTTCTCCATTTTTCATTAGAAATTCTGTAATACTATATAGATGAATATAGTTTAACATAAAAAAAGAAGTCCGACAAGCAGACTTCTTTTTCATTGTTATTTTTCTAAACGTCCATACATTTCCATATATTTATAGACACGTTTTGCAAGCTTATTGTCAATCTGATCAGAGGTTGCTCTCCACTCCCAGTTGCCGCCTAAGGTAGATGGTGTGTTCATACGCGCTTCTGATCCTGCACCGATGATATCCTGCATCGTTACAATTGCTGTATCTGCAACAGATCCCCAGGCTCCACGCATCATACCCCAATTATATCCTTCCTCTTTTGTGAGGTTTAAATACTCTTTTGCAAACTTCACGCTTGCCTTTGGTGCTGTTTTCATCCATCCCATAATGGTATCATTATCATGTGTACCTGTGTATACAACACAATTTGTCGGATAGGTATGTGGCAAATAGTTGCTTCCTTCTCTGGAATCAAATGCAAACTGAACTACCTTCATACCCGGGAAACCGGAATCAGCTACCAGTTTTAATACGGATGGTGTTAAAAATCCAAGGTCTTCTACAATGATATTTAACTTACCAAGCTTTTTCTCAAGGGTTTTGAACAGATCCATTCCCGGACCCTTTCTCCACTC
>CAMGET010000282.1 GCA_946055175.1 uncultured Roseburia sp. | reverse complement strand
ATTTTCCATTAATAAAACCCTCCTAATATTTTGTTAATGCAACTATATATCATATCAAGGTCAAGGGAAAACCGCCGAGGAGGTTTTCCTAAAGCGCCGTGTGGCGACGCATTGATTCAATGATAATTATTTCTGATTGAAGTGGATTGCAAATCCTGCAATTTCATCCTTCATATAAGCAAAGATTAATTCGCCCTTGTCATTGTACTTATAAGAAGATTCATCAAATACAAATCCGCGTTTCTCTAAATGGTAGATAGCACGTTCCAGGTAATTTGTCTGGATTGCAATGTGACCATGCTCGCCAGGACCTTTGCCCTTCATTACTTCAAACATACCTCCAACGAAGATGGAACTGTTGCCCGGTTTTACTGCTAAGTTTGTAAGTAAACCTAATTTATCAGCAGCAGAAGCGGCGCAGTTTTCACAAGCATTGTTGATACCAACGTGACGTAACTGGAAACCTAACATGGTAGAAACAGCCTCTTTGGTAAGCGCGGTTATGCCATCCCAGTCCTTTGCGTCTACTAAGTCCTTGTTTACCATCCAGGAACCGCCACATGCGATGATTTTTTTGAAATCAAGATAGCTCGTTAAATTCTTTGCATTGATACCGCCTGTTGGCATAAATTTCATCTTGTTATATGGAGCTGCCATAGACTTAATCATGTTCAAACCGCCGGCTGCTTCAGCAGGGAAAAACTTAACAACTTCAAGTCCAAGTTCGATTGCAACTTCGACATCACTTGGGTTTGCACAGCCTGGTGTTACCGGAATGCCTTTTTCTACACAATATTTTACAACCTTAGGATTTAATCCCGGGCTGACAATGAATTTGGCACCGGCATTTACTGCACGATCAACCTGCTCTGTCGTAAGAACGGTGCCGGCACCAACAAGCATTTCTGGGAACTGCTCAGACATAATGCGGATGGATTCTTCTGCGGCATCAGTACGGAAGGTAACTTCTGCACATGGAAGTCCGCCGTCGATTAATGCTTTAGCTAAAGGGGCAGCATCTTCTACATGGTCTAATGCAATGACAGGTACAATACCAATTTTGGAAATCTCTTCTAATACTTTGTTCATAGGTTTTTCTCCTTATTATATAATTATGTTTCACAATGTGAAACAAAGTTTCACAAAACGATACAATATAATTATAGCATCTGAATAATGCTTGTCAATAAATTCTGCCCTGAAAGTTGACTTTATATTGCTTGCATGCTATGATTTGTTATAAAGTTTCATATTGTGAAACCATGTAAAGCAGAAAGGTATGGGGTATCAATGGCAGGAGAAAAGGAAGATAAAAATCCGGTACAGTCAGCGGAACGTATTTTTCAAGTTCTGGAAATGCTGGCGGATAATGGTGAAATGGGACTGATGGAAATCAGCGCAGCTTTGGGATTACATAAGAGCACGGTGCATCGTCTTTTGATGTCCCTTATATATATGGGATATGCAAAGCAGGATGAAGCCACACAGAAATATATGCTGACTTATAAGTTGGTAAATATGGCCGGAAAAATTTTGGACAGAACCGATATTTTGCAGATTGCGAGACCATATATGGAGCGTTTGTCAGATATCAGCGGAGAGACGGTTCATTTGGTACAGCGCGAGGGAAATCATATTCTTTATATCTATAAAATCGAAGCAAAGGTAGGAAGCATCCGAATGGTTTCTCATGTGGGAATGGTGCATCCGATGTATTGCTCCGGTGTGGGAAAAGCCATTATGGCCACATTGCCGGAGAAAGAAGTGAAACAGATTTGGAATGAGAGCGTGATTGAAAAGAAAACAGATAAGACCATTGTTCGTTTTGAAGAGATGATAAAGGCACTGGAGGAAGTGCGAAAATGTGGCTATGCCTTAGATGATGAGGAAAACGAAGAAGGAGTACGTTGCATCGCAGCAAGCCTTCGCGGATATGGAAAAACGGTAAAATATGCGTTTTCCATTTCAGGCCCGGTCAGTCGTATGACAAAGGAACGGGTAGAGGAGTTATCTGTTGATGTAAAACGTGTTCAGTCAGAATTGTCAAAAGAACTGGGTTATTATGCATAAAAAAAGATGAATAATAAAATAAAAAAATGCTCATACTAGCTTCTGAAAGCAGAGGAAATCTGCTGGCAGAAAAGGAGAAAAGATTCATGAAAAAGTGGAAAAAAATTTTAGCTGGTATGGTATTCGTGTTATCCTTTAGTATGCTTACCGCATGTGCCTGCGGTACAGGAAATAATGGAACCAATAACACGGAAAACGGCACAGGAAATGGCACAGGAACAACCACAAACACAGAAAACCTGAATAACAATACAACAGGAAATGGTACTTTAAACGGTACTGTGAATGACAACTACGTAAATGATACAAACAATGTAGACGGTACATTGAATAATGGAGTTAATGATGCCGGTAATGCAGTAAACGACGTAGTGGACGGTGTCGGTGAAGCAGGAAAAGATGTCATCGACGGCGTGGAAAATGGTGTAAATGACTTGACCGGCAACGAGAATAACAACACAAATAATACAACAACAAGATAAAAAGAAAAACTGCCCGCGAACAAAAACGTTTGCGGGTAATTTTATGCCTAAATTCTAAAATTCTCATGAAATCTCAGCAATTTTCTTGTGCTTGTCCCACAATTGAATTATAATGAAACCATTGTTACAATAGAAAAAGGGAGTATTTAGGATTTATGAGCAATAATGATTTTAGAGAAATTATAGATGATGATAAAGTTCTTGACCAGATTTTGTCCGGGGACGAACCAAAGACTCCGGAAGAAAAACAGAAAGCGGAAGTGACTGAGGTGAAGGACAAACCGAGAGAGGAGAAAAAAGAATACGAGGACATCTGCTACATCTGTCACAGAACAGAGAGTGTTGCAGGGAAAATGATTAAAATCCCGGGCAATATCTGTATCTGCAGTGATTGTATGCAGAGAACCTTTGATACGATGAACTATGGTGGATTTCCGATGGATGATATTTCGGGTAACCAGAATGAGAACAAAGGAAGAATGCCAAGCATCAGCATGATTAATCTGGCAGACTTGCAGGGATTCGGAATGCCTCAGCCGAAAAAAATTAAGAAAAAGAAACCGGGCGAGGAGCAAAAGCCTATTATCGATATCAAAAATATTCCGGCACCGCATAAAATAAAAGCATCTTTGGATGAATATGTAGTAGGGCAGGAACATGCGAAAAAGGTCATGTCAGTAGCGGTATATAACCACTAAAAACGGATTGCAGATAAG
>CAMGET010000281.1 GCA_946055175.1 uncultured Roseburia sp. | reverse complement strand
AAGAAGCTGATACTTAGAGATACTGTGGAAGCGCTTCTTACGATGGCAAGAAATGGGATTGCTTATGTATACTTGATTCATCTGAGCTTGACGGAAGGCTTAAGTGTTTCGGAATTTCTATTGTATTTTACGGCAGTATCTACGTTTACCAACTGGGTAACAGGGATTTTGCAGGAGGTAACAAAACTGCATCAGGAAAGCTTAGATATTACCTGCGTGCGGGAGTTTTTGGAATATCCGGAAGCATTTCGATTTGAAGAGGGGATGCCTGTCCCGAAGGCAGAAGGCTATGAGCTTAGACTGGAAAATGTGTCTTTCCGTTATCCGAAGGCGGATAAGGACACCATTCACAATCTGAATCTGACGATACATGCTGGTGAAAAGCTTGCAATTGTAGGACTGAATGGTGCCGGCAAGACGACTCTTGTAAAACTGCTTTGCGGTTTGCTTGATCCGACAGAAGGGAAAGTGTTACTAAATGGACAGGATATCAGGAAGATGAACCGGCGGGAATATTATGGTTTGTTTAGTGCTGTCTTTCAGGAATTTTCTGTTCTTAATGTAACAATAGCAGAAAATATTACCCAGACCAGGGATAATATTGATTGGCAAAAAGTACACTCCTGCATCGAAAAAGCGGGATTGTCGGAAACAATTGCTGAATTACCGGATGGGTTGAACACGCATGTGGGCAGAGAGGTATACTTGGACGGTGTCCTGTTTTCGGGTGGTCAGACACAGCGGCTGATGTTAGCAAGGGCACTTTATAAGGATGGCCCTATCCTGTTATTAGATGAACCTACGGCTGCTTTAGATCCAATTGCCGAAAACGATATTTACATGAAATATAATGACATGACAAAAGGAAAAACTTCTATGTTTATTTCTCATCGTCTGGCTTCTACAAGATTCTGCGATCGTATTATTTTTGTGTCGGACGGACGCATTACAGAGGAAGGAACGCATGAATCTCTACTGGCAAAGAATGGAGAATACGCGAAATTATTTGAAGTTCAGAGCCGCTATTATCAGGAAGGGAGGGAGTTCTAATGAAGGAAAAGAAAGTAACATTACGACATGCATTAAAAGCGCATATTCGTGCAATGAAAGAACTTCATAGCGTAAGTCCCCGGTTCTTTCCTGTTATAACCTTGTATTCCGTTGTCTTGGCATTGACTCCGTATGTCACAGTTTATTTTTCTGCACAGATATTGAAGGAACTTGCACTGCTTCGCAGAGAAGAGGTCCTTTGGAAATGGGTTATAGCCACAACCTTGTGTATCGGACTGTTTGCCATTTTGAAAGCTATTTTGAATCAGCATCAGGAAATGTTGTATGACGACCTGTATGGGCGTAAAGACATTTTATTTTCAAAAAAAATGTTCTCTTTAGATTATGCGGATATGGATAAGCAGGAAACACATGACTTGCGTTCTCAGATTAAACAGAGTGAAATGTGGTCCGGCTGGGGACTTGCCCAGACACCTGAATACTACAAAACGGTTCTTGAAAATATCATAGGTATTTTTAGCGGTATCGCATTGGCAGCCGGCTTGTTTACAACTCCTGTACCGCAAACAGCCGGTAAACTGACCATATTGAATCATCCGATTTTTATTTTATTGCTGGCAGCCATGATGTTTCTTGTGAATTATCTGGCTGGATGCCTGACCGCCAAGGCGTTTAGCTACTGGGGGAGTGTTTCTGAGGAAGCAACTTTGGGAAATCGTATGTTCTCATTTTTTGGGTTTCTTGGTGGGAATGAAAAACGTACCGCAGACATTCGTATGTACAATCAACAAAATATTGTGAGCACCTATTGGAACATGGGATCCCCATTTGGTGCACATGGATTATTTGGAAAATTGGCATTAGGTCCCATAGGGATTTATTCCAGCCTTGGAGTTGCAATTACAGCAGTATTTACCGGTTTTGTCTATGTGTTTACCTGCTTAAAGGCCTGGGCAGGAGCGTTTGATGTGGGCTCCGTGACCCAGTATGTCGGTGCGGTTACTGCACTGG
Organism: uncultured Roseburia sp.; assembly: GCA_946055175.1. Taxonomy (GTDB): domain Bacteria; phylum Bacillota; class Clostridia; order Lachnospirales; family Lachnospiraceae; genus Roseburia. Next base: position 1,251 of record CAMGET010000281.1, on the reverse strand, counting down.
CGACCAATGTTTTTGCCTTGATTGAACTAAGTGGTAAAATGAGAACCAATACAGAATACCTGGAACTGGCATTTAAATTTTTAGACATTCCAAATTCTATGTATCAGGGCAGTCTGACAACAGAAAAACGCGCTGACAGACAGTATGAGGTGGAATTTAAAAATGTTTCCTTCCGGTATCCGGGAGCCGAGAAATGGGCATTAAAGAATGTTTCTATGAAGTTTAAGGTCGGCAGCCGCCTGGCTATTGTAGGGGAAAACGGAAGCGGCAAGACGACCTTCATAAAATTACTTTGCCGACTGTACGATCCGCAGGAAGGGGAAATTCTTTTGAATGGTATTGATATCCGCAAATATAATTATCGTGATTATATGGATATTTTTTCCGTGGTATTTCAGGATTTCCAGTTATTGTCACAACCTTTGGGTGCCAATGTGGCAGGCAGTGCAGAGTATGACAGCAAGAAAGTGACAAAAGCATTGATGGATGCCGGCTTTGGAGACCGCTTAAAGACTCTGCCTGATGGTCTGGACACCCAGTTGTACAAAGAGTTTACCGAGAATGGGGTGGAAGTATCCGGTGGCGAAGCACAGAAAATCGCCATTGCAAGGGCACTTTATAAGGATGCACCGTTTATTATCTTAGACGAACCTACGGCAGCGCTCGACCCTATTGCCGAGGCAGAAATCTATGCAAAGTTTAACGATATCTCCGGTGATAAGACGGCTATTTACATTAGCCACCGCCTGTCTTCGTGCAAGTTCTGTGACGAGATAGCCGTATTTTGCAACGGAACGATTATCCAGAAGGGAACACATGAGGAATTGCTGGCAGATGAAAATGGCAAGTACTATGAGCTTTGGCATGCACAGGCGCAATACTATACGGAAAAAAGTGAATAAATGTTTGATGTCATATGAAGAAGTCCTTGACATTAGAAGAACACTTGCATAGAATAGTGTATGTAAATTAAATAAGGAATTCTTCGGGGCAGGGTGATGCTAACATAGCAGATTCCCGACCGACGGTGATTCGAACAGGCTGTAAATAGCCTGCGAAAGTCCGTGACCCGCATAAAGCGGCTGATCCGGTGCGATTCCGGAACCGACAGTATAGTCTGGATGAGAGAAGATGAATAAGTTTTTGGAGCTGCATAGATGATGTAATTGTATACGGCAGAACAAAACAAAAGTGTAAGATTTGCCCCGGATAGAAAAAAATATCCGGGGCTTTTTATATCCAAAAACCAAA
>CAMGET010000280.1 GCA_946055175.1 uncultured Roseburia sp. | reverse complement strand
GTAAAGCCTTTTTACGTGTGTGTGACGGGAGGCTTTTTATCATTTGAATTATCATTTGAAAGAGAGGAAAAAAACATGATTGATTTGAAATTTTTAAGAGAGAATCCGGAAATCGTAAAAGAAAACATCAAAAAGAAGTTTCAGGATCAAAAATTACCATTGGTTGATGAGGTAATTGAACTGGATGCACAAGCCAGAAAGACACAGCAGGAAGCGGATGAAATCCGTGCAAGCCGAAATAAGCTTTCTAAAGAAATCGGTGCTTTAATGGCACAGGGCAAGAAGGAAGAAGCAGAGGCAGTAAAGGCACAGGTTAGCGCAAATGCAGCCCGCCTTGCAGAATTGGAAGCCCTTGAAAAGGAATTGGGCGAAAAAATCACAAGTATCATGATGCGGATTCCAAATATCATTGACCCATCTGTTCCAATCGGTAAAGATGACAGCTGCAATGTGGAAATCGAAAAATTTGGTGAGCCTGTGGTTCCTGATTTTGAAATTCCTTATCATACGGATATTATGGAAAGATTTGACGGTATTGATATGGAAGCAGCCGGAAAGGTGGCTGGTAACGGTTTCTATTATTTAATGGGCGATATTGCAAGACTGCATTCTGCAGTCATCTCTTATGCCAGAGATTTCATGATTGACCGTGGATTTACCTACTGTATTCCGCCTTATATGATTCGTTCCAATGTGGTAACAGGCGTTATGAGTTTCGAAGAGATGGATGCCATGATGTACAAAATTGAAGGCGAAGACCTTTATTTAATTGGTACCTCTGAGCATTCTATGATTGGTAAATTTATTGATACTTTAAATGACGAAGAAAAATTACCATATACACTGACTTCTTACTCACCATGTTTCCGTAAGGAAAAAGGTGCTCACGGTATTGAAGAACGTGGTGTTTATCGTATTCACCAGTTTGAAAAGCAGGAAATGATTGTGGTATGTAAGCCGGAGGATTCTCCAAAATACTATGACATTTTATGGAAGAATACCGTAGATTTATTCAGAAGCTTAGATATTCCGGTTCGTACATTAGAGTGTTGTTCCGGAGATTTGGCAGACCTAAAGGTAAAATCCTGTGACGTTGAGGCATGGTCTCCAAGACAGAAAAAATACTTTGAAGTCGGCAGCTGCTCTAATCTGGGCGATGCGCAGGCCAGAAGATTAAAAATCCGTGTAAAGGATAAGGATAACAACAAATATTTTGCTCATACCTTAAATAATACGGTAGTAGCGCCACCACGTATGTTAATTGCTTTTTTAGAGAATAATTTAAATGCAGACGGAAGTGTCAATATTCCGGTTGCACTACAGCCATACATGGGTGGAAAGACCAAGCTGGTACCGAAAAAATAATGTGACATGACCGGTCAGTTATGATAAGATGATACCGTGTGAAAGCACATACACTTTCACATGGTATTTTTATGTGTTGTTTAGAGGAGTGGTGATAGATATGAGTGAAAAATTGAAAAGTTTACAGCAGTATTTGGAAAAGATGAACCGGTTTAACCATGTGGCAAATTTACTCTATTGGGATATGCGTACCGGTATGCCTAAAGGAGGATTTGAACGCCATGCGGATGCAATGACCTATTTTTCTACAGAGGCATTTCAGATGGGAACGTCCGAAGAACTGGGAAATCTACTGACAGATCTTTTCGTGCCGGAAGAATATGAGAAACTGGATGATAAATGGAAGTTTGTCGTGAAGAAAATGAAGGAAGATTATGACAGAGACAAGCGAATTCCGAAAGAACTTTATGAACGTTATGTCAGAGCCCAGGCAGATTCCGAACATGCATGGGAAGATGCAAAGAATACATCCGATTATGCAATTTTCGCACCGCATTTAAAGGAAATGATTGCGCTTACCAAGGAAATAACCGCATATACAGACCCGGATAAAGAGGTATACGATGCACTGTTGAATCAATATGAAGAAGGAATGGATTCTGCAACGATTGACCGGATTTTTGGAGAACTGAAAAAAGAACTGGTGCCGCTTGTAGAGCAGATTCTTGCAGCAAAGGAACCGGATGACCGTAAATTTCATGGAAGCTTTGATGTAGATGCGCAGGCTAAGGTGCAGAAAATGCTACTGGATTACATTGGATTTTCCTGGGAGAAGGGCGCGGTCGGTACCACTGAGCATCCGTTTACGCTAAACTTTTCTTCAAAGGATGTGCGCATTACAAATCATTATTATGAGGATATGCCGATTAGCGCTATGTTTTCAGCCATTCATGAGGGAGGACATGCGATTTTTGAGCAGAATGTAAATCCGGAATATGACGGAACCGTGGCAGGGAGCTGCCGGTATATGGGACTCCATGAAAGCCAGTCGCGGTTTTATGAAAATGTATTGGGAAGAAATAAAAATTTCTGGCTCCCGATTTATGAAAAATTAGGCGAATTGCTTCCACAGTTTAAAGAGATTACGCTGGATGAATTTTATCGTGAAATCAATCATGTGAGAAACAGTTTTATCCGTACGGAAGCAGATGAACTGACTTATTGTTTTCACATTATCATTCGTTATGAGATAGAAAAAGCGATTTTCAGAGATGGAGTGGAGGTAGAAGAACTGCCCGCACTTTGGAACAAAAAAATGCAGGAGTATCTAAAAATTACACCGGCAAACGATGCGGAAGGTATTTTACAGGATATGCATTGGTCTGGTGGTTCCTTTGGCTACTTCCCAAGCTATTTATTGGGAAGCATTTATGACGGAATGTACTTGGAACAGATTGAAAAAGAACTTGGCTCCATTGACACGATTCTGGCAGAAGGACGTATTTTAGAGATTACCAAATGGCTGAATGGGAAAATTCATCGTTTTGGAAGTACACGCACTCCGAAAGAAACCTTACGTGCGGTTTGTGGGAAAGAAGTAACAGCGGAACCGATTATTTGTTATTTCAAAGATAAATATACAAAAGTGTATGGATTGGAAAAATAGAGAGGATAAAAGAAGTGAAACAGGGAATCATTTTTGACATGGATGGGACACTTTGGGATTCTGCAGAAAATGTAGCCGTTTCCTGGAATATTGCCATAAGTGAAAGCGGACTTATCCGGCGTGAACTTTCTACTTCGGATATTCAGGGCGTTATGGGAAAAACAATGGATAAGATTGCGGATGCCCTATTCCCGGAATTAAGTAAAGAAGATCGAATGAGTCTGTTAAATGCTTGTTGCCAAAAGGAAAACGAATATTTAAGAGAGCATGGCGGGGTGCTTTATCCAAAGCTGGAGGAAACCTTGCAAAAGCTT
>CAMGET010000279.1 GCA_946055175.1 uncultured Roseburia sp. | reverse complement strand
CCTGCTTCTCCACCCCAAGACTTTCCCCAGTAAGTGCACTCTCATCGATCTTGAGGCTCGCATTTTCCAGAATTCTTCCGTCCGCAGGTACATAGTCACCTGCTTCCAGCATCACAAGATCTCCCACGACAAGTTCCCGTACCGGAATGGGGGTGACCGCGCCGTCACGCATGACTTTCGCCTCCGGACCCGAAAGTTTCTTCAGGCTTTGCAGGGACTGTTCTGCTTTTAACGTCTGCACCGTTCCGAGAATCGCATTGATCGTAATGACCACCAGAATTACAATCGCACTCTCCATATCTCCTAAAATTCCGGATATAATCGCAGATATGATCAATATAAATACAAGGAAATCTTTGTATTGCTCCAGAAAAATCTGCAGTACACTCTTCCTCTTCCCTTCCGTCAGTTCGTTCCATCCTGATCTCTCACGACTTTGTTCTACTTCCGTTTTGGATAGTCCGTCCGGATGGCTGTTCACTCTCTCCTGCACCTCAGCAGCTGTTAGCTGGTAAATTTCTTTCATCGTGTTTTCCTCCTACTTCCAAGTATTTACAATTCAGAAGACACTATGCAAAAAGATAAAAAGAAAAGACTTTCATTGCATACTTCTTCCTGCAATAAAAGTCTCACCGTTTTCTCACGATACCGGATGGGTTCCATCGTATTGACGATATCGTAAACGCATTCATGACAAACGTAGGTTACTCCCTTTTACTTATTAGTTATAATAATCAGATTCTATTATTTTGTCAATCATTTTCGGAAATTTGAAAGATTAAAAAAATTCCACCGGATCTGTTTGGCGTACACATGGCAAAAAACAAGAGACATATCTCAAATGGGATATGTCTCTTGCGGATTACACATTCTTAGTTTGTGATTGTCTTTTCTGTTTCTTTATCGAATACATGAATCTTGTCTGCATCCAAAGCAAATTTAACAGTATCGCCTGTTCTTGCTGTTGTTCTAGGATCAACTCTTGCAGTCATGCTTGCTCCTTCGTAATCGAAGTGTAAGTAAACTTCTGCACCAAGCATTTCGTATACACGGATTGTAGCTTCAATCAGAGTACCCTGAGATTTTGCGATAAATTCTGGTTCGTCATGTACATCTTCCGGACGGATTCCGAGAACAACTGTCTTTCCATCATATCCGCCATCGATAAGCTTTTTAGCTTTTGCAGCCGGAAGTTCGATATCAGAAGGGCCAGCCTGAAGGTATACTTTGTCGCCTTTTACTTTACATACAGCATCTACGAAGTTCATCTGCGGAGATCCGATGAATCCTGCTACGAACAGGTTGCACGGGGTATCGTATAATACCTGTGGAGTATCTACCTGCTGAACAACACCTGCGTTCATAACTACGATTCTGGTTCCCAGTGTCATAGCTTCTGTCTGGTCATGTGTTACGTAGATGATGGTTGTACCTAATCTCTGATGTAATTTAGAGATCTCAATACGCATCTGTCCACGAAGCTTAGCATCCAGGTTTGAAAGAGGCTCATCCATAAGGAATACTTTCGGGTTACGAACGATAGCACGTCCCATAGCAACACGCTGTCTCTGTCCACCTGATAATGCTTTCGGTTTACGATCAAGCAGGCTTTCCAGGTCAAGGATTCTTGCCGCTTCACGAACCATTTTATCAATTTCCGGTTTCGGAACTTTTCTTAATTTAAGACCAAATGCCATGTTATCATATACAGTCATATGTGGATACAGAGCGTAGTTCTGGAATACCATTGCGATATCTCTGTCTTTTGGTTCTACATCGTTCACTACTTTATCACCAATCTTTAATTCACCGCTTGAGATGTCTTCCAGACCTGCGATCATACGAAGTGTTGTGGATTTTCCACATCCTGACGGTCCTACAAAGATGATAAATTCTTTATCTTCGATTTCAAGGTTGAAATCTTTAACTGCCTCAAATCCGTTTGGATAAGTTTTGTTGATATGTTTTAATGATAAACTTGCCATTGGTTCTTTCCTCCTAAAATGTTTTGATTACTTTTTATTACGGCTCAGCCGTTTTCTCTATCTGTCATTTAGTATAGTAAAAAAATCGTTTCTGGTCTATGTTCGGGTTGAACAAAGTTTTATAAACAAGGTGTACAAATTGACGAAACTACAAAAGTGCCTTATATACGTCACGTTTGCCGATCCCTCTGTCCTTTGCGACGCATTTCATAGCCTCTTTCTTCTCCATTCCCTGGTTCAGATAATACTCCATATGCTCCGGAATGCTCATCTGCTCCCATTTCCCTTGTTCTTCACGTCGTATCATTTCACGGCTTTTTCCCTCTGCAACCAGCACGCATTCTCCCTTTGGCTCATTTTCTTCATAATAAGAGACTGCTTCGGCAAATGTTGTGGTAAATGCTGTTTCGTGCTTCTTCGTAAGTTCTCTGCATACAGTCAGCCGGCGGTCTTCTCCCAGAACCTGCCCCAGTTCCTTCAAGGTCTTCACCAGGCGGTGCGGTGCCTCGTAAATGATCATGGTTCTGGTTTCTTCTGCCAGTTCCGCCAGAACTTCCTGACGCTCTTTTTTATCGGATGGCAGAAATGCCTCAAAAGCAAATCTTCTGGTTGACAATCCGGATATCGTGAGCGCAGTAATACATGCGGCCGCACCCGGAAGTGAAGTCACTGTAATCCCGGCTTCATAGCACATCTTCACCAGTTCTTCTCCCGGATCCGAGATTCCCGGCGTACCTGCATCTGTAATCAATGCTATGTTCTGTCCTTCCAGCAGTTTATCCACCAGCTTTTGTCCCTTTTCGATTTTATTGTATTCATGGTAACTGGTCATCGGTGTCTTAATCTCAAAATGATTCAGCAGCTTGATGCTGTTCCTCGTATCTTCTGCTGCGATCAGATCTACTTCCTTCAATGTCCGGATCACCCGGAACGTCATATCTTCCAGATTGCCGATGGGTGTCGCACACAAATATAATGTTCCCGCCATACGCTCTCCTTTCCGTTACCTGCCGTTATTTCCCAAGCCGTCCATTCCATAGTGTTCCAGTACTTCCTGTGTATATGTTCCATCTTTTTTGTAAACGATCAGCGGCGGTTCGATCGTCATTCTGGGCTTCGCACCCCGGATTCCTTCAATCAAAACCATATTTGGTTCCTTATCTATGTATGGATATACCAGACGCATCCTTTTGGGCTCCAATCCCGTTTCTGTCATTTTGGACAGAATCTCAGCAAGCCGAAACGGCCTGTGAACCATGTAAAATCGTCCGCCCGGTTTCAATACTTTTGTACTTTCCCGGATA
>CAMGET010000278.1 GCA_946055175.1 uncultured Roseburia sp. | reverse complement strand
GAAAAAATCCAATCCAAAGATTCCGGCTGCAATTCCAAGGAAAAGCATCGATTCTCTCCTCCGGTTTCTTATATAAACATACAGATAAATGGAATGGTCACAATGGAAGCTAACGTACTAAGCACAATTCCTCTTGTACAATACGCAGAATCTGCGCCTTTTTCCCGCACCATAAGCGCAATGATACTTCCTACGGGCATTCCCAGTTCCACAATAAATACTCCAAATACAATTGGATCAACGGCATAAGCCGCCACAAAATCTTTTAATGCAAATACCATTGCAATCGGAACCGCAACCATACGGATGAGAATAAATATATAAATCCGCCAGTCCGTAAACACATCCCTCATATTTGCCTGTGCCATGGATACCCCGATTAAAAGCATGGAAAGCGGAATGGTGGTATTTCCCATATAATCACAAAAAGTATAAACCGGCTCCGGAACCATAATTCCTGCCGTAAAAATAATCACCGCTGCGATTGCTGCCACAACACCCGGATTTACAAACTGTCTGAAAAAGCCCATCATTCTTTCTGTAAGACTTTGATATTCAAGGTCTACACCGGTTACCGTTTGTTCTTTTTCCGAAAGGATCCCATTCTCTGTCCCGTTCGCTGCGACTGCCTCCAGATAGGAAACGCGCTTTCCACTATTTTCCTTCGCTGCTTTCATAGAAAGATGCACGCCACAGGTATACAGCATGATATTATAACCAAGAATGTAGAAAGCCACATATATCATGGCTTCGTTTCCAAAGATACTTTTGATTACCGGGATTCCCATAAAGCCGATATTTCCAAAAATTGTCATCAGCCGATATATACTTTTTAAACGCGCCTCAGGCTTTAAGACAAGCGGAATGACATAGCTTAAAAGTATCAGGAAAATAAAGTATCCTACAATAAAAGCAATGTTCCAAGTCACACCGTTCCCCGCTTTGGCACTACTTTGCCCCAGCACACCATTTACCACCAGCACCGGATTAAACACATTTACAACCAGTTTTGAAAGATGTCCGGTAGACTCCTCTGTCATCCATCCTTTTTTATAGCAGAAAAATCCAACTGCCATCATTGCAAGCAGAACAAGCATCTGGCCGAAAACAATTCCCATACTCATTTTCTAATCTCCGTTCCTATAATTGCATTAATTGTGAAATGGCATCCTGCGCAATCAGACATGTTCCATGTTCTTTCAAATGTGCAATTGTTGCTTCCGAAGCGAAATGATGATTATCATATTCCACTGCCGCGAAGGCAAACGGACGCAATGCCTTTTTTGAGAAATGAATAAAATCCATTATCAGATAATATTTTTCCCCATTTTTGTATAATGCACTCTCCGGAATACAGTTTTCTCCCCGGAAACATTTACTAATCCGGACAGCATCCTCTAATTTTAAAAATTCCAATGCAAATGGGGTCGGCTTTTGAAAAATATCTTCTTCCTCATCCTCTGCCTTCTCCGTTACTGACGTTGTGAAGTCTTTTGTTTTTTTGCATTCATGCTGAGTCGGAAGGTTTCCGGCAAGCCTGTCAATGATGTTCATTATGCGGTCTATCATATCATTTTTTTCTTCTTCTGTAATGCCGCCAAAAGTAAGTGTCATGCTGTGATCCGGAAGTAATTCTGCACGTACGATTGGAGAAGTCAGTTCTGTATCAATCTTCTCCTGTTCTGCTATTTTTCCCAATACAACATTCATGAACTTTTGGGCATCTTCTGTATTTCCTATAATATCATCAATTTGAAATCCCAGTTCTTCTATTTCCTGTTCTGTTATCGTGCATCGGATTTGGTTCTTATTTAGTCTTTTGATATCCATAAACGATTCCTTCTATCTCTTATAAAATCATAGAATGATAAGTTTCTCCTGCCAGATTTTTCCACTCTGCCCTATCAGCCTCTAAAATCATATACCCATGAGCTGTTTCTTCTTTTGGAATGGAAACGGAGCCCGGATTCAGATACAAATTTTCATCTCCAAAAACTTCCCACGCCGGAATGTGCGTATGACCGTGCAGCAAAATGTCCCCTTTCTGCAAAGGAGGCAGGGATGCCTTATGAAACCGATGTCCATGAGTCGCATAAATCATATGTTTTCCGAAAAAAAAGATTGCATAATCAGCCAAAATCGGAAATTCCAACACCATCTGGTCCACTTCTGTATCACAATTGCCGCGGACGCATAAAATGCAGTTTTTTTTCGCATTAAGCATGGTAATGACTTCTTTTGGTGCATATTCTCTTGGTAGGTCATTTCTCGGTCCATGATATAAAATATCTCCTAATAAAACTAATTTATCTGCCTGCTCTCTTTCAAAAGCATCTAATAATTCACTACAATAATAAGCCGAACCATGAATGTCCGACGCAATCATTAATTTCATAAGATAGCTCCTTTAAAAATTCTCCGCAACTATTGTATCATTTTTCCATTCGCTAGAAAAGATGAAAAAATTGTAATACACAAAAAGAGGGGGCTGTGTACTATTTCGCACCCCCTCTTCTATAACGATACCTTACAATACATAATGATACATAAATATGAAATGACATGCACTACCCAGCATGACAAATACATGAAAAATTTCATGACTGCCAAACCATTTGTGCTTTAAATTAAAAATCGGACACTTAAGTGCATAAATCACTCCGCCTACGGTGTAAAACAATCCGCCTGCCAAAAGCCATAGAAACGCTGCCCTTGGCAATGTTGCCAGAAGTTCTCCAAAGACAAAAACGCATACCCACCCCATCGCGATATATATCACAGAAGAAAACCACTTCGGGCAGGTCACCCAGAATGCCTTAATTAAAATGCCTGCCAGTGCGATTCCCCACACAGCTGCAAGCAGCTTGTAGCCGGACTCTCCGCCCAGGACAATCATACATACCGGTGTATAAGAGCCTGCAATCAGGACAAAAATCATCATGTGATCTAATTTTTTAAAAATCTTTAATACGCGCCCTGTTACATTGATCGAATGATACAAGGTGCTTGCCCCATATAAACTAACCATACTAAGGGCAAAAATCATCATAGCTGTTACATCAGCACTGTTTCCTGTCATACCGGCCTTTGCCAAAAGCGGCATCGCCGCAAAAACAGCCAACATCATGCCTATAAAGTGTGTAATTGCACTTCCCGGTTCTCGAATTGTAATCTGCATTTGGGTCACTCCTTTTCGTTGCTCTTTATATCATTTTGTAGTTTTAATAAGTTCATGACGTAGTTTTCAAAACTATGTCATGTGATTATGTTACTACTATCTTTCCCAAATGTCAAATTATAAC
>CAMGET010000277.1 GCA_946055175.1 uncultured Roseburia sp. | reverse complement strand
ATTATGCCAGTTCAAAGGAAAGATATTCTATTTCAATTCCCGGTTTTACCACATCAAACTCCAGTGTAAAATAACCTTCCTGTAAAGACACTCGCATCATTTTTTCCGTAATCCATCTTCCATCGGTTCCACAGGTTTGAATCGTTGTAAAAGGTTCTCCATTTACTTTTACGTTTGTACTGCTCTGTGACAAATTGGTCATTGGCGAGCTCATTTTTACAATGACATTATAGACACCGGCTTTTTCTACCTGCATTGTTACTTTTCTTTCATTTCTGACCGGTATCTCCGGTTTTTCTGACAGACAATATATGATTACTCCCTCCGGCACATTTTTCCTGCTTTCTAATTCTTTTGCCGGATTCAGCGGCGCAAGAGGGCGTTTCATAACCGGTGAATTTAAAAGGAATCGTAAAATATTCATGGCACAGCGTTGCAATTCTCCAATAGTGATTCTTTTTTCTGCAACTGCTTCCTCTAAATCATCCTGACTTGAATTAATCTCCGCGCCATTGTTATTGACTACCATATAAACATCGTTCTGAGCTCGTACCATAAATGACAAATTATTGCGTTCTGCCTGTCCACCTGATACACAATCATTCATCTTAGCCCACCAGTCAGTCATAACCATCCCCTGATAGCCCCACTCTTTTCGCAAAATTGTGGTACACAAATCATAATTAGATGCTGTCCAATGTCCGTTAATTGGATTGTAAGAGGTCATGAGTGAACATGCACCACCCTCTTTCACCGCGATTTCAAAGCCCTTCAAATATAATTCTCTCAGCGCTCTTTCCGAAACAATGCTATTTACGTCAAATCTGGCTGTTTCCTGGTTATTTGCTGCAAAATGCTTAACGGTAGCATGGGATCCGCCTTTTTCGATTCCGCTTACCGCTGCCGCAGCAAAGCGTCCAGTTACTAGAGGATCTTCGCTGAAATATTCAAAATTTCTACCATTAAGCGGATGCCTGTGCAAATTCATTCCCGGTCCTAATAACGTATCTATTTCATTATTGTATAGTTCTTTTCCTTCCAACACATACAATTCTTCCATCATAGGTACATTGAAGCTACTTGCTAAAAGACTTCCGATTGGAAGCTGTGTTGCAAGAAGGCCGTTCTCCATACGTATTCCGGAAGGACCGTCTGCACAACATGCCACCGGAATACCAAATGCGTGAAGATTATCTCCTACACCTCCAAAAGCTGATGCTGTTCCGGGCGTTACCTTCGGGCTGCTCATTCCTTCTCCTCGAACGATTGTCACCAATTCTTTTACAGATAACTGGGTAATGAAAGACTCCAGTGTGGCTCTTCCTTCTGACACATCCTGTAATTTTATACCACAGTCACCGGTGATTTTTCGTTCCCTTGGCAGATTCTCACTTATTCGTTTTTCCATTTCAACGGTCTTTACCGGTGTAGATTCGTAACTGATTTCAAATGTATCATCTTTCTTTTTATCTCCCGGCTTCATGCGCAAAAAAGACAGCTCCGGTGCCAGAGCTTCCTGCAAACGCTCCGTCACAAGCAGACGTTCCAATTCAAAGTTTCCTTCTTTTCTAACGTTTTTCACACTGTTTCCAACATACACCTGATATAAACCTTCTTCTAAAACATAACAAGATTTATTTCCTGTCGCACCGCTGTCATCATAAGAAGCTAAACGTTTAAAAGGAATTTCAAATTCTAACTTTTCTGTTTCTTTCGGTTTAAGTTCCTTTGTTTTTGCAAAATCAATCAATACTTTTGTAGGTTTTCCAAGTTTTCCCTGTGGAGCAGAAATATAAATCTGTACAACTTCTTTTCCCGCATAAACGCCTGTATTGGTCACCTGAACCTGCAATTTAAGTTTCGCATTCACTCCATCTCCTGCAATTTCCATCTGTGTTGTCTCTATCGCAAATGTAGTGTAAGAAAGACCATAGCCAAACTCATAACGCACTTTCTTTGGACAGAAAGTTTCAAAATACCGATAACCTACATAAATGTCTTCCTGATAAATATTAGCATCCTTATTTCCAAAATTTTGATATGCCGGATAGTCCGTAAGTTCGTAAGCAATCGTATCAACCAGTTTTCCACTTGGATTTACAGCCCCCGTTAAAACATCACAAACAGCTGCGCCTCCTTCCATACCGCCTTGCCAGATATACATCACTGCTTTTATATGTTCCATTACTTCCGGTAAATCCATCCAGTTCATATCAATCAGATTTGACACATTAAGTAGCACTATCACTTTGTCAAAATATGCACATACCATTTTTAAGTTAGAGATTTCTTCTTCTGTCAGATAATAACTGCCTTCCAATGCAAGATTATCTTTATCCTCTCCTGCGGTTCGTCCGATAATAAAAAGCGCTGCATCCGATTCCTCACTTGCTGTCTTTGCAATTTCTTCTGTAACAGGCATCTCTTTTTGAAACCATGGTTCACATGCCCATCCACCACCGCCATTGTCAAATGGATGTTCTTTTAACCATGACTCATAGATTCCGGCTAATTTTTCATTCACACAGACAGCATCTGATTTTCTTAATTCTTCTAAAATATTTTTTACATAAGGAACATTCACTGCACCGCCCGAACCGGTTCCGCTACGATAATATTCAATTTGGCACCTGCCAAATACAGAAATGGTTTCACCCTTTTTCAAAGGCAGCACATCTTCTTCATTCTTTAATAAAATGACTCCCTCTGCCGCCGCTTTCCTGCAATATTCAGCTAATTCAGGCAATGGCAGCCCGATTTTTTTCTGTGACATATGTACTCCTCCTTGTATCACATAGTTCTCCATGATTTTATTTTACTGCTTTTTATTGGAATGACCTACCATTTATTTCAAAAAAGGTTTCTTTTTTTTAGTTTCCATTTATGCTTCCTTCGTGTATAATAATTTCTAACAACAAATGAAAAGGGGACGATTGCATGGGATTAAACTTTAGAAAGAGTATTAACCTTGGAAAAGGAGTAAAATTAAACATTGGGAAAAAAAGTGTAGGTGTATCAGCCGGAGTAAAAGGAGCCAGAGTTTCCATGAATTCCAGTGGGCGAAAGACTGCTACCTTCAGCATTCCGGGAACCGGCTTATCCTACACCATGAACCTCGGTAAGAAAAAAAATTCTAAGAAGAAATCTACTGATGAAACTACAAATGGAATTAATATAAACCTTGTTTTAGTTATTATTATTCTTGTTTTATTGGTGGTATTAGTCGGCGCAGGTTACGCTTGGTACACCGGATTAATTTAAATAGATATTTAGTACAGAATTTGAATTTATAGTTTCGTATATTGAGGAAGAGAGA
>CAMGET010000276.1 GCA_946055175.1 uncultured Roseburia sp. | reverse complement strand
GAATGAAGAAAATAGCAATCTTTTTCCTACTTCTTACACTCTGTCTTACAGAGGTACATCCGATTTATGCGGATGAGACAGATAATGTAATTGAAATTAAAGCAGTAGAAGATTTTTTAAAACTGGCTGAAAACTGCAAACTTGACGTTTATAGTATTGGAAAGGTTGTGGAATTAAAAGACGATATAAACCTTTCCGGAAATAATTTTTCCGGAATACCATATTTTAACGGGACTTTTCATGGAAATGGTTTTACAATTTCCGGCATTGATATCGATGATAAAGGTTCACAAATAGGATTATTTCGATATCTGGGAGAGTTGGGAATCATCTCAGATTTAAAAGTTACCGGGGCAGTGGTGCCGACCGGTTCCCAGGTAGAAGTCGGAGGAATTGCAGGTGTAAATTATGGAACAATTCAAAATTGCTATTTTGAAGGAACTGTCTGCGGGGTAGAAGCTGTCGGAACGATAGTCGGTATTAATAAATCAATGGGAAAAATTCTTAGCTGTAATACAAATGCTCTTGTATTGGCAACGGACTTTACAGGAGGAATTGCAGGTATCAATGAAGGACTTATTGATGATTGTATAAATAAAAGCAGAGTCAACATTGAGGAATTAGAGACTGTGTTGGATTTAGGCGGAATTGATCTTGGAACGCTGAATTTGACACAGAATGTAGTGACCCGAAATAATATGGGCGGTATTGCCGGAAAATCAACCGGGGTGATTTCAAACAGCCGTAACTATGGAGAAATCGGTTATGCACATACAGGTTATAATGTGGGCGGTATTGCCGGAAGCCAAAGTGGTGTCATTCATAATTGTACTAATGATGGAAAAATATATGGACGTAAGGATGTAGGTGGTATTGTAGGTCAGGCAGAGCCATATATTGAATCAGAATATCTGTCTGACCAGATTGAGCAGACAAAAAATGATCTTGACCGTATGAACCGAACCCTAAAAAGTATGTCAAACAGTTTAGAAAGCACTTCTGAAGAAGCAAAGAAATACGCAGATGCGCTTACCAGACAGTATGAGGCAGCAAACGGAAGTCTTAG
Organism: uncultured Roseburia sp.; assembly: GCA_946055175.1. Lineage (GTDB taxonomy): Bacteria > Bacillota > Clostridia > Lachnospirales > Lachnospiraceae > Roseburia. The sequence continues at coordinate 2,251 of CAMGET010000276.1, read as the reverse complement.
TGACCGCCTGAATCAGATGGAAAATGCAATTCCGGAAGATAATGCAGAGGCAAAGGAGTGTATGGATAATATCACCAAAGCGCAAAACCGGATTCAGGAAATACTTGATGCTAATGAGAACGGAAACTTTTCTGAGGCAGAAAGGCAGGAATTGATAGAACAGCAAAGAATTATTGAGGAAAATACCAGACGCCTTGAGGAAATTTCGAGAGAAGAATCTTCAGATAGCAGCAAAGAATCAGTATCAGGTAGTTCAGAGAATACGGATAATAGTAATCTGAGTGGATTATCTAAATCAATTCAAGACGGGATAGATACAATTACAAAGAGTATTGACAGCCTGAATGCTCAGGCAGATAGCGCCATCAATCATATTTATGATAGCACAGCTGTTATTCGCGGAGAAAAAGATTTCATTACGGATATTTCTTCTATAAAAAATGCAGCAACCATGGATGGTGTGATTTCTGAGTGCGTAAACAGAGGAATCATAGAAGGTGATTTAAACGTCGGTGGAATTGCCGGAACCATGAATATTGAATATGATGATGACCCGGAAGAAGATTTTAATCTGTCAGAAGATATTGATATTGCTACCAGTTCCGGAGTAAATGATATCATTATTTCCTGCATTAATTACGGGAAAATCAAAGGTAAGAAAAATTGTCTGGGCTCGATAGCCGGGCTACAGGAATTTGGCCTTATTTATGGTTGCGAAGGATACGGACATGTAATTGCTGATTCAGGAAGTTATATAGGAGGTATTGCAGGAAAAAGCGGCGGGACAATTGAAAAATCTTATAGTATGGCTGATTTAAGCGGTACGGATTACCTTGGTGGAATTGTAGGTGAAGGTGAAAGTGTAATTGCCTGCCTGAGTATTGAAAAAATAGATACAGAGGGAGAACGCATCGGAGGTATTGCGGGTTATCTAAAAGAAGGCGGTACAGTAGAAGCAAATTATTTTGTGAAAGATCAATTTGAGGGTATTGATAATATCAGTTATTTTGGCGTTGCTGAACCGAAAACATATGAGGAGATTATGCAAATAGACGGTGTGCCAAATGGTTTTAAACGTGTACGTGTAACTTATGAAGCTGACGGAGAAGTGATTTCGGAACGTATGGTGCCGTATGGGTCAAGCCTTACGCTAGAAGATTTCCCTATTCTTATTGATAGAGAAGACGCCTATGCAAAATGGCCGGAAGAATCTGTATATACAGATATTAAAAATAATGTAACGATTGAAGCAGAATATGTACCATGGAATCAGAGTGCTGCATCGGATGAACAGATGGATGAAAAGTCACTTTTTATTGCCGTAGCACATTTTTATGAAGGAGCAAAAATAAAACTCGAATCTGCAAAAGAAGCTATCCCGATAGAAGAAGGGAGAACCCTTCTTTATTCTCATAGTTGGAGACTTTTCATGGATGGTGAAAAGGAGTATGAGACGGTAGAAGGTCATTTCTATATACCGCAAGAATACCGGGAAAGTGAAATTGAGATATGGACAGTAAAAGAAAATGACTGGGTAGCCGTAGAAACAGAATGGGATGGAAGTTATGCGATGGCAGAGATACCTTTCGAGGCACCTTTTGCGGTTGTAGTAGTAGAAAAAGACAATTTGGGAAGCTATCTTGCAGTTGGAGCGGCAACTCTTGTATTATTGCTTGTAATTTCAGGAGTTATCGTTCATAATAAACGAAAACGAAATGTAAAAATAAAAAGGGACGATATAAAGTAAAATGATTTTTGAAACACATGCACATTATGAGGATGAACAATTTGATTCAGGCAGAGAAGCAATTCTGGCTTCTCTGCCTGATTGTGGTATTAAACGCGTTGTAAATGTTGGCTCTACCATAGAAACCACAAAAAAATCAGTAGAGTTAGCGAATAAATATGATTTTATTTATGCTGCAGTCGGTGTCCATCCAAGTGAAATTTCCGAGCTAAACGAAGAACGATTGGCATGGATTAAAGAATTGACAAAATTAGAAAAAGTGGTTGCAATCGGTGAAATCGGACTGGATTATTACTGGGACAAGGAACCTACGGTACAGGAGAATCAACGATACTGGTTTAGACGTCAGATGGAACTTGCAAGAGAAACAGACCTCCCTATTGTGGTGCATTCTAGAGATGCAGCTTTTGATACCATGCAGATAATGAAGGAAACTCACGCCGAAGAAATTCCGGGAGTGATTCATTGTTATTCTTATTCACCTGAAATGGCAAAAGAGTTCAT
>CAMGET010000275.1 GCA_946055175.1 uncultured Roseburia sp. | reverse complement strand
TGCGGTTTAAGTTGAGCATAATGGTATAGCTTGCTTCGTATGCGTCAGAGATGTCCGTCATGAACTCCGGATTGATGGGATTGCAGCGGTGTGAACGGTGCGGATCATCAAAATTGATGACGTAAAAATGCGGCTTTACCTTGTATTTGTCCATATTGTGCAACAAGGTGTTGTAGGCAATGGTAGAAAGATCATCGAATTTATAATCATATATATAGGTACTAAAACCTTTGGAAATCATCTGTTTGATGTAGTTGTTTACCACTGCATAGGATTTACCTGAACCCGGTGTTCCCAATACGATGGTCGCACGGAAAGGATTGACCACGTTGATCCATCCGTCGTTGAGTTTGCCGCCATACTGGAATCTGGTGGGCAGATTGACAGAATATTCATTCTCCATCAGCCTTGTCTCCTGCATGAAGGATTCGTTTTCCATATTGAACACATCCTCCATCAGGTTATGTCTGTAAAGCCGCCATTTTCATTCAACCGACTTTTGCACAAAATGATGAAAAATTATTTTCCGGCAAACCCATACTAACCCTCTTTGCCAACTACAAGGCAGGGGTCGGACACTGCAACGAGAATAGCGGATTCAACCTTGACCGTGCTTTTGTAGGATATGAAGGATTTTTTACAAAAGGTTTTTCTGCAAAAATTCTTATGAATGTGGAAACAATGGCAGATGAAAACGGAAATACCAAATTCAACGGATATTTGAAGAACGCACAGATAGACTGGAAAGGGAAGGGATTTTTTGTGTCTGCCGGACTGGTAAATCTGAAGCAGTTCTCGGAACAGGAAAATTTCTGGGGACATAGGTATATCTTTAAATCTTTTCAGGAAGAATATGGAATAGCCTTTTGTGAAGATATAGGAATTGTAGCAGGATATGAATTTTCACCTGTCATATCTGCTGATATGGCTCTGACAAACGGAGAGGGGCGTAAGTTTAAGAATATGGACAACAATTACAAATACGGAGCCGGACTAACTTTAAAACCGGTAAAAGGATTTATGTTCAGACTGTATGGCGACATATACAATACACCGGAGTATATGAAGTCGGTTTCTGGAAATCAGAAAGATCAGTATTCAATTGCAGCCTTTGCGGGGTACAGCCACAGCAGGTTTTCTTTCGGTGCAGAATATAACCGTGCTTTCAACTATAAATTTTCACCGGAAACAGATGTAAACGGATATTCGGTTTACACTACCATAAAAATAAATTCAAAAATACATCTGTATGGAAGATTCGACTTATTGGACGCAACCGAAGAAAACCAAAATACAGTTAAGGAAGGACATACCATTATAGGAGGTTTTGAATATGCTCCGATTAAACAAGTCAGAATATCTCCAAACTACCAAAGTTGGAAGGCAAAAAGTGGGAAACGTGAAAACTACCTGCTTATGAGTATAGAATGTAAAATATAAATCAACAAATTAAAAAACTATTTGAAATGAAAGTATTGATACTTTGTACAGGAAACAGTTGCCGCAGCCAGATGGCTCACGGATTTTTGCAGTCATTTGACAAACATTTAGAGGTATATTCCGGCGGAACGGAACCAGCCGTTCAGGTAAACTCCAAGGCTATGGAAATGATGAAAGAGGTAGGAATAGACATCAGTTCACATATTCCGACACATGTAAACGCCTATATCAATCAGGAATGGGATTATGTAATAACTGTATGCGGAGATGCAAATGAAAGCTGTCCTACATTCATAGGAAAAGTAGGAAAACGTCTTCATATCGCCTTTGACGATCCTTCACACGCAACAGGTACACTGGAGTTTATTGACTCGGAGTTTCGCCGTGTGCGTGACGAAATCAGAAATGCCTTTGCCCGTTTCTACATTACTGAAATCAGAAAAGAAGAATTGCCAAAATGCTCTTGCGGTGGCAACTGCTAAAAAGGATATGGAAAAAGAGAAAAAAGGAATAGGTTTTTTTGAACGATACCTAACAGTGTGGGTGGCTATCTGCATTGTAGTAGGAATAGCAATAGGACAATGGTTTCCTGCCATACCCGAAACACTCGGTAAGTTTGAATATGCGAATGTATCCATACCGGTAGCCATTCTTATATGGCTGATGATTTATCCCATGATGATGAAGGTGGATTTTCAGAGTATTAAGAATGTTGGAAAGAAACCTAAAGGAGTGTTTATCACTTGTATTGTAAACTGGCTGATAAAACCGTTTACGATGTTCGGCATAGCATGGATATTCTTCTTTGTTATATTCAAACAGTGGATACCGGAAGCACTGGCTGGTGAATATCTTGCCGGAGCCGTACTGTTGGGTGCTGCACCCTGTACAGCTATGGTATTTGTATGGAGCTATCTTACTAAAGGCGATGCTGCCTATACGTTGGTACAGGTAGCAGTGAATGACTTGCTTATTCTGGTGGCTTTTGCTCCGATAGTGGCTTTTCTTCTCGGTGTTGGCGGAATAATCATTCCTTGGGACACGCTTACACTTTCTGTAATTTTGTTTGTGGTCATACCTCTTGTAGGTGGTGTAATTACACGCCGTACTGTAATATCGAAAAAGGGAGAAGACTATTTTAACAATGTATTTATAAAGAAGTTCGACAATGCTACTATAATCGGACTATTGCTCACATTGATAATTCTGTTTTCGTTTCAAGGTGAAACAATCCTTGTAAACCCACTGCATATTCTATTGATTGCAGTACCCCTGATTATACAGACATTCTTTATATTCTTTCTTGCATACGGCTGGTCAAAGGCTTCAAGACTGCCACATAACGTAGCTGCTCCGGCAGGTATGATTGGTGCAAGTAATTTCTTTGAACTTGCCGTTGCTGTCGCCATATCGTTGTTCGGTCTTCAGTCCGGGGCTGCACTTGCAACAGTGGTAGGTGTTCTGGTAGAAGTGCCTGTAATGTTGAGCCTTGTACGGATTGCAAACAATACAAGAAAATTCTTCTGATAAAAAGCCTCCGGCGGGGTAACTCTCCGGGGGCTTCGTGCGTCTGCACATTAAAAAATACATAAAATTTATATCTGGGGGTTGGTTGATAAAAAAACACATCGTATATTTGCGATATAAAACAATGAAAATATTATGGCATTTAGTAAAGCTGAAGAATTTGAGGAAAAAGATATTTTGGCAGCCCGTTTTGCAAAGGCTCTGAGCCACCCGGCACGAATAGCAATCGTAAGGTTGTTGGCTAACCATAATGCCTGTTGTTATTGTGGAGACTTGACAACGGAATTGCCAATCGCGCAGTCTACCATATCACAGCATTTGAAGGTGCTGAAAGATGTAGGTCTGATAGACG
>CAMGET010000274.1 GCA_946055175.1 uncultured Roseburia sp. | reverse complement strand
AAGCGGACGTGCACGTTTAGAGGCAGTTCCTACAAAGCAGAACGAACATGCGACTGTTTTATTAACAGGGGATGATGTTCCTGAATTCTTTGGCTATTATACGTCAAATGCAAATGCCTCCATGCAGTACATGGGAGTTGGTAAAGCCAAAATTGATGAGAAAATTACCGGTGATGAAGCAGATCATTTAACGATTGTAGGAAAACCTGTTTTAGAAGGTTCCACAAAAAATATGCCATATGATACAGACGGAAAGCCGGTGAAAGAAATTACACTTTATGAAAATGGTGTTTGCAAATCTTTCTGGGGAAGTACACAGCATGCACATTATTTGAAATTAGAAGATATTTCATCTAAGAATAATACGATTGTTTCCGGTGGAAGTATGAGTATTGAAGAAATGAGAAAAGTTCCACATGTAGAGATTACGGATTTCAGTTCATTTTTAATGGATGAGGTAAGTGGTAACTTTGGCGGAGAAATCCGATTGGGATATGAAAGTGACGGAACAAATAGACATTCTGTTGTAGGAGGTTCTTTGTCAGCTAACTTTTCTAATGTTTCGAAGAATGTAAAATTTTCAAAAGAAACACGACAAATAAATGAATGGATTGTGCCATGTGCTGTCATGTTGACGGATGTGGTATTGGCCGGTGAATCATAAACATGATAAGAGGAGATGTGTAAAAACACATCTCCTTTTACTATGGATAGCAGATTAGCATCCGCAGCCGAAGTTACATCCACAGCCGTTGCCGAAAAGGGAACCGTTTCCACCACAGCAGAAGAGTAATAACAGGATAATCCAGATACAACTGTTATTGCAGTCACAATCACGATCACGGCTGAATAAACCACCATTGCCACCGCATAAGCAGCTTAAAATAAGGATAATCCAGATGATAGAACAACTATCATTTCCACATCCACATCCATTTCCACAGTTTGTTGCAGCTAAATCACTCATTTGAAGTCCTCCAAGTTATTTTCATTTACACTGTATCATATGAAACTCATTCAAATGTGTGACAATAAAAAATAGAAAAAAAGTATAATTTCAGGTTATGATAGATATGAACAAAAAGCAGATTGACAAAAACTTGTATCAGTGTAAAATAATTTTCATAGTATAATTGTATACAATTATGCGAAATGAATGTGGACAGATTTAGATAAAGGAGTTGAAAAGATGAAAGAAGTAGTTATGAATCCCAAAAATAATCTTCTACGATTGGAAGGACACTTTTGTAGATTGGTAGACGCAGAAGAACCAAATGTTTTTCATAATCTTATCCCTTATAGTGAAATTCCGAAGATTGCATTTAATGACAGAGTAGTACCTCATAATATGCCGGAAAATATCTGGATTACAGATACCACGTTCCGTGATGGACAGCAGTCAAGAGCGCCTTACACGACCGAGCAGATTGTAACAATCTATGATTATTTACACAAACTTGGCGGACCAAAAGGATTGATTCGTCAAAGTGAGTTTTTCCTATATAGTAAAAAAGACAGAGATGCAGTATATAAGTGTTTGGAAAGAGACTATAAATTCCCTGAAGTTACAAGTTGGATACGGGCAAGTAAACAGGACTTTCAATTAGTAAAAGAGATTGGGCTTCGTGAAACGGGTATTTTAGTAAGCTGTTCGGATTATCATATTTTTTATAAAATGAAAATGACCAGACGCGAAGTTATGAATCTATACTTGAGCGTGATTCGTGAATGTTTAGAGACCGGTATCAGTCCAAGATGTCATTTGGAAGATATCACCAGATCCGACATTTACGGTTTCGTAATTCCATTTTGTCTGGAACTGATGAAACTGATGGACGAATACAAGATACCTATTAAAATCAGAGCCTGCGATACTATGGGATATGGCGTGAATTTCCCTGGAGCGGTTATTCCTCGAAGTGTGCCGGGAATCATTTATGGTTTAACAACACATGCCGGAGTGCCTTCTGAATTGATTGAGTGGCATGGACATAACGATTTTTATAAAGCAGTTAATAACTCTACAACAGCCTGGTTATATGGAGCAAGTGGTGTAAACTGCTCTTTGTTTGGTATCGGTGAACGAACCGGAAATACTCCTCTTGAAGCAATGGTATTTGAATATGCTCAGTTAAGAGGAACACTCGATGGTATGAATACCGAGGTTATCACGGAGCTCGCAGAATATTTTGAGAAGGAACTTGGCTATGTGCAGCCAAGCAGAACACCTTTCGTTGGAAGTAATTTTAACGTTACAAGAGCAGGTATTCATGCAGATGGTTTGTTAAAGAATGAAGAAATTTACAATATTTTTGATACAGGTAAATTTTTAAACAGACCACCATTAGTATCTGTTTCTAATACATCCGGTCTTGCGGGAATTGCCCACTGGATTAATACCTATTTCCATTTAAGTAAAGAGGAGAGCATGGATAAGAATTCAGAACTGGTAAAACTGGTAAAAGTATGGGTAGATGAACAGTATGATGAAGGTCGTGTAACCGTTATTACAGATTCAGAATTATTAGAAGTAATCAGTCAAAGCTGTGAAAAACTTGGTATTCCTATGTTTAAAAGATAACGGAGGATTATTATGAGTGAAGATAATCATTCTTTGGGCGCACGCGTTTTTCATATCATCAGAGAAAATATATTGTCCGGGAAATATACAGCCAATGAAGAATTGAAAGAAAAGTCGATTGGAGAAGAACTTGGTGTAAGCAGGACACCGGTAAGAGAGGCACTAAGACAGCTGGAATTAGAAGGTCTGGTAAGTATTATTCCAAATAAAGGAGCTTATGTTGTCGGGATTACAAAGAAAGATATTCGGGATATTTATGAAATACGTGAAAGACTGGAAGGACTTTGTGCGAAATGGGCTGCTTTATATATTACAAAAGAACAGTTGGATGAACTGGAAGAAATCGTTTTTCTTGCGGATTTTCATGCAAAAAAAGGAAACGTAGGACAACTGGTGGAATTGGATAATAAGTTTCATGAAACACTTTACAAGGCGTCCGGCAGCAAGGAAATGTATCATGTCCTTTCAGATTTTCACCATTATGTACAGCGTGTCAGAAAAATTACACTGACAAGTGAAAAGCGGGCTGCGGATTCAAATAAAGAACACATGATGATTGTAGAAGCGTTGAAAGAGCATAATGCTGAATTGGCAGAGAAGCTTGCCAGCCAGCATATTTTAAGCACGGTAGAAAATATGGATAGAATTGGTTGGGACGTATTGGTGTCCCAGTAAAGGAGAATTTATGGAAAAAATTAAGATGACAACCCCGTTAGTCGAGATGGATGGAGATGAGATGA
>CAMGET010000273.1 GCA_946055175.1 uncultured Roseburia sp. | reverse complement strand
TATTGATAACAAAGAATTGTATCGTTATTACCAGTCTGCTGATATACAAGTGATTCCTTCACTTTGGGAAGAAGCTGCAGGACTAATTGCAATTGAAGGAATGCTATCTGGTCTGCCTCTTATTGTTACCAAATCAGGTGGAATGATTGAATATGCAACAAAGGATGTTGCCATCTGGGTAGAACGTGAAAACATCGTGGCAAATCTGGAACGTGAAATAAGGGAACTGGCGGGAAACGAGGAAAAGCGTGCGAAAATGCGAGAGGCGTCGCTAGAGAGAGCAAAAGCATTCCCAAAGAGCCGGTTTTATCAAGAGTTTATAGAGGTTTTTGAAGATGAAGGAAATGGGAAAAAGTAAAGCGCTCATTATCAATGCAATTGCTAGTTTTGTAACCTTTGCAGTTGGATTATGCATTACCTTTTTCTTTACCCCATATTTAACTGATGTGGTGGGGGAAGAAGCATACGGATTCGTTGGACTAGGTAATAACATTATTAACTATGTAACCATTATTACGATTGCATTAAATTCAGTGGCAGGTCGTTTTATCACTATTGAATATCATAAGGGAAACAAGAGGCAGGCAAGTGAATACTTCACGTCTGTTTTAGTGGCAAACTTATCGATTATTCCTGTACTTTTATTAATTGCAGTACCGGCAATTTTAAATGTGGAAAAACTTTTAAATGTACCGGTTGAATTAATAAGTTCTGTAAGATATTTGTTTTTCTTTATACTAATAAATTTTATTATTACCCTGATAAGTACAGTTTACAATGTGGCAACGTTTATTACCAATACGTTGTATTTAAGCAGCATTGCTAATATTATAACATCACTACTTCGCATTTTCTTAATGTGTGTAATGTTTGGTTTGTTACCTGCAAACGTAGCTTATGTAGGATTATCAACTTGTATTTGCACCTTTATAGGGTTGGTTATCAATGTGTTTTATACCAAACACTTAATACCGGAAATTAAGTTAAAGAAAGAGTACATTCATTTTGATAAAGTGAAAGAGCTTGTTAGTGCAGGTGCATGGAACTCTGTAACAAAACTGTCACAGGTATTATCAGATGGTCTCGATCTTTTGATTACAAATCTGTGGATTAGCGCAGCACTCATGGGAGCATTGTCAATTGCACAACAGTTACCAATTTATATTGCAACATTGTCAAATACTTTAATTAATTTGTTCAACCCCAATTTGACTATGTATTATGCAAAAAATGATATTGAGGCAGTAGTAAAAGAAATGAAACTCAGCATGAAGTTTTCCTCCTTCTTTATCAATATTATCTTCTGTGGAATTGTCGTATTTGGACGGTATTTTGTTGGACTGTGGGTACCAAATCAGGATGTACAGTTGATTTATGAATTACTCTGCGTGATTATGATGAGTGTTGTAGTTTCTGGGGTGACAACCTCGCTGAACAATATTTTTACCGTTACAAATAAGTTGCGAGTGAATTCTTTGTTTTGGCTAGTTATCAGTTTTGTAAATGTATTACTCGTATTCATATTACTGAATACGACATCACTCGGAATTTATGCTGTAGCAGGTGTAAGTAAGGCAACGGGAATATTGGGTAATCTTTTCTTTATTCCAATTTATGCATGCAAATGTTTAAAAATAAAATGGAATACTTTCTATCCAATCATTCTACGCTATATGGGGACTACAATCATCATGATGGCAGTATTTTTTGGAATACGAGCGGTTTATACACTTCCAATGAACTGGATTACATTTGCGATAGTGTGTATCATCGCAGGAATCGCAGGATGCATCATTAATTTCTTTGTATTATTGGATTCTAAAGAACGTGGAATTTTAATAAATAAAATCAGGACAAAGGTTAGAAGAGCATGAACAATAAGAAGAAAATCGGAATTCTGACATTTCATAATGCCCACAATTATGGAGCGGTATTACAAGCATATGCGTTAAAAACCAAGCTAAACCGTATGGGATACGAAGCGTCGGTTTTAAATTATCGAAATAAATATATTGCAAAGACATATCGTAAGGTGCTTCACATCGACTTCTGGAAACGGGACATTTTACCATCCCGTTGGGGTAAGGTACTTCGTGAAGTGCGAGATGTATTTTACGGACTACCTGAGTGGCAAAGACAGTGGAAGGTGTTTGAAGACTTTATCACCGATAAACTTCTTGATGGAAATCGAAAACAATTATCCTTGGAAGACGTGGCAAACAGTGATTGCGATATGTATATCTTAGGCAGTGACCAGATTTGGTCAAGAGAGTTGGCACATGGTATGGACCCGGTTTATTTTGGACAGTTCGCTCCGGAGAAGAAGAAAATTTCTTATGCAGCCAGTGTACCAAACAGCAGCATTCCGGAAAATGAAAAGCCATATTTTAAACAGTATTTACAGTCACTAAGCCATATTTCCGTAAGGGAAGAAAAGTTGGCAGAAATCCTTCGTGAGTTGACAGGACAAGAGGTGGAGACAGTGATTGATCCGACTCTGCTTCTTGAGAAAGAAGATTATGAACCATTATTATACGAAAAACCTTTAAAAGAAGGAAATTATGTATTTGCCTATTTTGTGGTAGAGAGTGATGCATTAAAGGCCTGTGCAAAGCGGGCAGCAGAATTGCTTGGTTATGAGTTAATAGAATTACATTATAAGAAAACACCAAAGATCCAGGGAGAAAATATTATTTTAGATGCAGGACCAAGTGAATTCTTAACCTATATCCGCGATGCGAAGCTGGTGATGACCAATTCCTTCCATGGAACGGTATTTTCGATTTTATTTGGTAAGAAATTCTATAGCGTCTACGGAGAAAACGGAAGAATTGAGAATCTGCTGGGATTTATGGAATTAACGGACCGACATATTAAGGATGCAAATGGAATCAGTTTAGAAAAAGAAATTGATTATAGTCAGGCAGAAATAAGACTTGCAGCGTACAGGAAGAAGTCATTGGAATTTTTAGATGACAGTTTGTCTGAATAGTAATTGTATGTTATAATTAAGTGATTATGCGAAAACTGGAAATGTGAGGAAGCATGAATGAAAATCAAAGAGAATAAAACGGAAATCACATTAGTAACCGATTTTTTTGATATAGGACGTGGACAAGATAAGAATCAGGAGTTAAGAAAAACTGCTGAGAAATATCTGAATGCATTTAAACATTGGGCAAGAATTCAGAATAAGCTGATTGTCTACACAGATTCAAAAAGCGCGCCAAAGGTCATGGAAATCCGTGAAAGCTTCGGCAGAGGAGAACAGACGATTATTATCGAAATAGATAATCTGTTTGAACTGGAAGGAGAACTGTTTG
>CAMGET010000272.1 GCA_946055175.1 uncultured Roseburia sp. | reverse complement strand
GTATACTTTTTCTTTACCGTCATAAATATACGTTAATACAACAGGTTCTCTTACTTCTACATGCAGTTTTCCAGCCATATCCAAAAGAGACTTAATGGTCTTTTTGCTCATCGCAAAGAGCTCATGTGTCCCCCTGCAGTGATAAAAATCTTCCCTGTTGTCAATGGTCACGGAAACCATTAATTTCTCTGCCACCTGAAGGAGACGTTCAATGAGCTTATTCTGGACCGGCGTAAATCCGGTAAACTCATCAAATGCGATGACACTCTTCCGGATTATAGCTGATTCATCTGCCACCTCACATAAAAGAGACAGTACCTCTTCCGATGTGATAAACTTTCCTTCCAAAAAACTGCGAAATCCCTGATACAGCACTAAAACATCTTCAAGCTTCCTGCGAAGGGTCTCACTCAGCTGTGCACGATGTAAAAATGCCTCTAATTCCTTGGGTGTCACGTTATACTGGGCAAATTCAGAAATAAGCGACTTCACCTCTCCTACATAGCCCATTTTATTCATATTACCGCCAAGTACCTGCAGTTCTTCTTTTTTTTCTTCCGCAATCTTGCGCAACACCAGATTTTTTCCGGTTTCTTCCAAAACCATTAAGTTTTCTTTTCCCAGTTCATCAAACACACGGTAAGCAAGGCGCGCAAAGCTAAGCACATCCACATTCATGATGGCATGTGCTTCCTGTAACTGCACCAGTTCCCGCTGCGTCTGCATGGTAAACTGCTCCGGTACCAGTATTAAATAATTTTTATCCGGATTCTGTTTTGCCTCATCCAGTACTTTTTTGTATAGATAGGCAGATTTACCGCTCCCTGAATTTCCAAAGATAAATTGAAGTGACATATGCTTCCTTATTACTCCTCAAACTGAAAATCCGGTCCTAAATTTCCTTCTTTTAAGTGTCTTCTGCAAAGTGCAATGTAAGAATCATTACCGCCCAGTACTACCTGTGCCCCCTCACGCACAATGCCATGCTCATTAAAACGTGCGTTACAACGTGCAGCCCGTCCACACCAGCAGACCGTTTTTATCTCTTCGATGATATCTGCCCATGCCAAAAGCCAGATGCTTCCTTCAAACGGTACATTTTGAAAATCCGCACGTAATCCATAGCAGATGACCGGAACATCCAAATCGTCCACCAAATGGGTAAAGTACTCAATCTGTGCTTTAGGGCAGAACTGTGCTTCATCTATAATCACACAATCATATTCTTTAATCTTCTCATCGGGCATTTGCATTAGCTCTTCTGTCCAAATACAGCTTCTTTTCAACCCCATACGGGAGCTGATGGTCTTTTCCCCATCCCGCATGTCAATCTTTGGTTTTGCAAGTAACGCTCTTTTTCCACGTTCTCTGTAGTTGTATTCAACCATTAACGCATTCGCTGTTTTTGAGCTTCCCATTGCCCCATATCTAAAATATAATTTTGCCATAACTTTCTCCCCTGACTCTTATCGTATATGTCATCTCATTTCAGATGTCACACCATAGATTATAGTATAACATAGAATCTTTTCTTTTTCGACCATAAAGAAATTATCAGAAAAATCCGATATATACAAAAAGAAGAAAGATAATTTAGCGCAATTTCAAGGAGGGGATTGTCGGAAAATACGCATACGCAGAAGGAACGTACCTATTAGAACCAGTTACACATGTACACCGTATTGAAAAGCAGCGTCCAAAAAGCAGTCATTTCAGCCAGAATGGCAAAGAAAACTCTTTTTCTTCTATGTTTGAAAAAGCAAAAGAGAAGCATGCTGCAGCACAGAAACAATTGTCGAAAGGATTCGATGTCATATGCTAAATATCTTTCTATTCTTACAAAAAACACCTGCCTCATGAAATTTCTTAAGGCAGGTGTTTTTTTATATTTCAGTCATTCCTCCAAGTAAAATACCGATATTATCCCTGTAAATCTGTTCAAACTGTTCAAGTGGCAGCGGATTTTCTCCACTTCCCACTTCAATTGTATAACCGGGTCTGTTATAACTTTGAATAAACCAGTCTTTATAACCCGCGTATCCGGATGCAATCGGAGTCTCCTCAACCTGATAACCGCTCACTTCCCCGAAATACAATGCAATTTCTCGTGAACGGGGCGGTTCGTAATCCAAAAACTTCCAGTAAATAACTTCTCCCTGACTATGGTATGCCAGTATCAGTGCAAAATCATTCTGTAATGTAAAATTATAAACAGCCAGACTCTCCGGCTCTGTCAAAGGTCCTTCTCCTACGAAATCCCGCGGTGCAAAGGTTGTAAAACCCTGTGCAAACTTAATTCTTCTGGCCATCTGCCACTCTGCCGGGAACTGTAAATTTAAATCCACACCACGGATGTTCGCTTTCCACCCCGTAGGATATGGAATATCCGGGTATTTTCCTGCAATTTCTTCGGTCCTTCGCAAAACCTCTACCTCTCTGATGACGCCATTTACTAAATCCACACCATCCGGATTTACCATTGGCACCACATATAACTGTACGTTTCGAAGCAATCGGTTTACATCCACACCATTTAGTCGTTTTTCCGTTATGTAAGCCTCTGCCAGTTCTTCCACAAATTTTAGCAGAACCGGTGTTGTAATCCATTCATTTGCATGGAAAGCTGCATTATAAAATACTTTTTTGGTACCGGTTCCTACTTTTATATACGGAATGGGGTTCCCAAGTACACTCATTCCGATGATTCCTATCTCAAGAAACGGATATTTTATCTCCAGTTCCTGTATCACCACTGCATTTAACTGTGATGTATAAAACACGTCTGTTGGTACAAGCAACGACTCTTCCCACCTGTTTTTTATTAATCTATGCAGTATCTGTTTTCCCTATTACTGAATACCGGCTGCTTCTTTTGCAAGTGCATCCGCTTCTTCATTCCCTTCCACGCCGGAATGCCCCTTTACCTTTACAAAATTGATTGTGATTTTATTTTTAACACTCTGAATATAGTCATAATAACGGATGGTTCCGACCTTATTTCTTTTCCATCCACCGTTAGCCCACATTTCAATTCCCATATAATCATAATAGATGGTAAGTTCTTCTAAACCAAGCTCCAGTGCTTTTTCAATTGCAGCCATACTGCCCAAAATTTCACCGGCCACATTGCGCATGGAAGCCATTTCTTCCTCCGAACCGGAACCCTGAAGGATTTCTTTTTCCCCTGCATGAAATAAAAAGCCTCCAAAGCCATAAACTTTTGTTGCTATATTATAGGAGCCGTCTACAAACGCATAATTCTCCGGTAATCCTTCTGCTGCTTCTTTCTTTGTTATTGTTGCCTCACTGTTACCTATAAATGCTTCC
>CAMGET010000271.1 GCA_946055175.1 uncultured Roseburia sp. | reverse complement strand
GACGCATGTAAGTATACGGGAGGAATCTGATATTTGCGGCAGGTATCAAGATAACCGCTAAAACGTTTATCTGCCTCACCGGGAAAAGGAGAATGAAAACCTATGAATACCGGTGATTTACATCCGAATTCCAGAAGCTTTTTCGTGGCTAATATTCCGCCTTCATAGTTGTCGGAAGCAATTCGCGCTATCTGATGATTCTCAAATTGCCGGTCAAAGGCAATGAGAGGAATATGTTCCGGAATGCCATTGGAGCAGCAAAGGATGAGTTTGCGTCCATGTGCATACGCCTGTTGCTCGATTTTTCAGTTTCAGTACAAAACAGAAAAGATTTATGGTATACTATAAAAAAGTTTATTGCAAATGAAACGAGGTGTTTTTTGGATAATCACAAGAAATCTGTACTGTGGGTGATTGATATAGCAAAATTATTGGCGGTTGTCTTTGGGGCAACTCTGCTTGGAATATTGTTTGTTAAAGTAGGATTTCCCGAAACAAACATTGTTGTAATCTATATCTTTGCGGTACTTTTAGTGGCACGTTTTACAAAAGGATATTTTTATGGGATTCTGTCCTCAATCGTGTGCCTTTTATGTTTTAATTATTTTTTTACGGCACCTTATCATACTCTGGCAGTCAATGATCCGAGTTACATGATAACCTTTTGTATCATGTTGATTACAGCACTGATTACCAGTGCACTTACGACAAAGGAAAAGCTGATGACTATGGAAGCTACCAGAAAGGGGATGGAGAGTCAGACACTCTATATGCTTTCCAGCAAACTTTCTGATGCAGCGGATATCGAAGCTGTCATAATGATAGCGGTGGAGAGTATGAGCAGATTGTTACAGGTAAATGTAGGATGTATCTATGTGGGAGAGCAACAAGAACCAATCTATATTCAGCAGCTTCAAAAAGAGCAGCTCCATAGAAGTGTTACAGACGATGATGAAATCCGTAGAAAATTTACAAATCTACGAACAGAATATCTGGAGAATGAGGAAAACTGGACATTTCCGGTCAATGGACAGAACAGACTTTTGGCAGTTATCATGATTGACAGAAAAGTATCAGAAGAAGAACTTTCCTCGAATAAGAAACTGATTCATTCCATGATTGAAAATATTTCTCTTGCATTGGAACGTATTGAGATTACCATTGAAAGAGTAAGAGACAGACAACGGATGGAAAGAGAAAGGGAGCGGGCAAATCTTCTTCGAGCAATTTCTCATGATTTGCGCACACCTCTTTCCGGAATCATGGGTTCTGCGGAAATGTTAATGGATATGACCGAAAAGGATGATAATCGCCAGGAACTTCTAAAAGGCATCTATCAGGATGCGGACTGGTTGAAATCATTAGTGGAAAATATATTAAGTTTGACAAGATTGCAGGATGGAAAGCTGATTGAACAGGTAATCACCAATCTGTTGGATAATGCGGTAAAGCATACTACCTGTGAGGAGACGATTACAGTCTGTGTAAGCTATTTGCCTGACAAGGCACAGGTGACAGTTAAGGACGAAGGAGAAGGGATTGCGAAAGAGGATGAAGGAAATCTGTTCCAAATTTTTTATACTTCAAAAACAAGAGCTTCCGATGTCAGAAAGGGAATTGGACTTGGACTTACAATCTGCGAAACAGTTGTGAATGCTCACGGAGGAACGATTACCGGAAGAAACAGGGAATATGGTAAGGGTGCTGAGTTTATCTTTACACTACCACTATAAAGAAAGGAAGAAAGCCAATGATTCAGGAAAAAAATACTCGTGGTAGAGGATGACATACAAATTCAGAATTTTATGGTATATACACTTGAAAATGCCGGATTTGAAGTTGCGGTACCTAGTGGAAAAGAAGCGATTGAATGTATGATAAGAAAAGACATAGACTTAATCCTGCTAGATCTGGGGCTGCCGGATATGGACGGAATGGATGTTTTACACAAAGTCAGGGAATGGTCCGGGGTTCCAATTATTATCGTATCAGCAAGGGACCAGGATAAAGAGAAGGTAACGGCTCTTGACGATGGGGCAGATGATTATTTGACCAAGCCTTTCTCGGCTACAGAACTGATGGCAAGAATCCGGGTTGCCTTAAGACATTATTACCGGATGAATCAAAAAGAAGAGGTAGAAAAGCCTGACGATGCTGTTTACACCAATGGAGAAATTTGCCTGGATAATGGAAAACATACGGTATATAAAAGCGGACAGGAGATACATCTGACACCAATGGAATATAACCTTTTGTATCTTTTTATGAGAAATCCGGGTAAAGTGCTGACATACCATACAATCCTTCAAAAAATCTGGGGAGATGGTTATGGTGAGGATACGCAGGTCTTACGTTCTGTCATGGCATCGACCAGAAGAAAGATTGAGAATAATCCGGCTAAACCGGAGTATATACTGACAGGAATCGGTATTGGTTACCGCATGAGAGAAAGAGAAAAATAAAGAGAAGGCAGGGATTTTCATGCAAGATACAGATGTTTCATCTTTTTTTGTTGTTATGAGCACAGCAGAATTTCGGGAAAGAAAAGAGGAATTTGTTTATCACAAGGAGATGCTGCACAGTCTGGGTTCTATTCGATACTGTAAGGCAGAGCTGTTTAAAGATTGCATTCTCGGTACAATCCGACTCCCACAAAAGAATGAACAGAAAAAAGCACAGCTTTCATTTGGATTCTATTTGACAGGCAGGAAAGTATTTTTTGTAGAAGATGAAGGTAAATTGAAGGCTTGGATAGAAAAGCAGACAGGGATGTTTCAGGAAGTTGATACACCGAAACAGTTGTTGTTACGGATTATGGAGCATATGATCGAAGAGGATACATTGTATCTTTCCCATATGGAGTCTGAGTTGGACAAGCTGGAAGAGGAAATAAGTGGGGAAGTAGGAAGGAATCATAATTTTTTTACATCACTGACAAAGCATAGGCAAAAACTTTCTGAGTTTCATATTTATTATGAACAGTTGACAGACATTGCAGAATTGTTCAGTACCTGTGATTTTTATCAATCTGAACAGGACACACAAGGTTGGGACAGATTTATGCACCGTGTGGAGCGCTTGCAAAATCATGTACATCTTCTTCGTGAAAATGTGCTCCAGATACGTGAACTGTATCAATCAATGCAGGATGCACGTCAAAATAAGATTATGGGCATAATTACCATTGTTACCACTTTTTTTCTGCCGCTTACGTTAATTACAGGCTGGTATGGAATGAATTTTGTTTACATGCCGGAGTTGCAATGGCGGTATGGATATTTTGCTGTGATAATTATATTTTTGTTCATAGTAATAGCGGAAATTGTCTATTTT
>CAMGET010000270.1 GCA_946055175.1 uncultured Roseburia sp. | reverse complement strand
GTCTCTCCCCTGATTGTATCTGTAATCAGGTCGTCATCACCAGACGAAGCGGCATTGAAGGTCGAATTAAAGTTATTTTAATCGGAGAAGAACTCGGATATTAAAACACAATAACATCCAAAAAAAGAGCTACCGAAAATCGGTAGCTCTTTTCAATACATTAGTTGTATTTTCTTTTTCTAGCTGCTTCAGATTTTTTCTTACGCTTAACGCTTGGCTTCTCGTAATGCTCTCTTTTACGAATCTCCTGCTGGATACCTGCCTTTGCGCAGTTTCTTTTGAAACGACGTAAAGCGCTATCTAAAGTCTCGTTCTCTTTTACAATTACACTAGACATTATCTCACACCTAACCTCCCTCCAGTTGCGTATTGTGCATATCAACTGTAAGGTAATTCATTGCACTAATAAAGATTATATCATAAATTTTTCTCACGTCAACTGTTTTTTATTGAAAAAATGGGGGAATTTCAAGAAATTCCCCCTAAAGATTACTGTATCTGTGCTTCTAATGCTGCTTTTGCCTCTGCAATTGCATCCGGAATTCCTGTCGGATTCTTGCCGCCGGCCTGTGCCATGTTTGGACGTCCGCCGCCGCCACCGCCTACTTTTCCTGCGATTGCTTTGATTAAGTTACCAGCATGCGCACCCTGCTTCATTGCTGCATCTGTAGCCATGACAACAAGATTTACTTTTCCATCTGCTGTAGATGCAAGCACGATGACGCCTTCTCCAAGTTTCGTCTTTAACTGATCACCGAGGTCACGTAAGCCGTTCATATCAACGCCGTCAACGGAAGTAGCAAGAAGTTTTACGCCTTTTACTTCTACAACCTGGTCCATAACATCTCCAAGAGCCTCCTTTGCAGCCTTGCTCTTTAAGGATTCGATTTCACTGTTAAGAGCCTTAATTTCAGCCATCATATGCTCAATCTTTTCTACCAGATTAGCCGGAGTTGCTTTTGCAGCCTTTGCAGCTTCTTCTAACTGTGTTTCGATATTCTTATAGTAAGCAAATACATTTTCACCTGTCAGCGCTTCAATACGACGTACACCGGCTGCTACACCGCTTTCTGATAAAATCTTGAAGGCAGCAATATCGCCTGTATTCTTTACATGGGTACCACCGCAAAGTTCCTTAGAGAAATCTCCCATAGAAACGACGCGGACTTTTTCACCATATTTCTCACCAAAAAGTGCCATCGCACCGGATTTCTTTGCATCCTCTGCTGACATTACTTCTGTAACAACCGGAAGTTTCTTCGCAATTTCCTCATTTACCATTGCTTCTACTTTTGCCAGTTCTTCCGGAGTCATTGCTGCAAAGTGAGAGAAGTCAAAACGGGTTCTCTCCGAATCCTGGAAAGAGCCTGCCTGCTCTACATGCGTGCCAAGTACTTCACGTAGCGCTTTCTGTAATAAGTGCGTTGCAGAATGGTTTTTACAAGTCTTCTCTCTTAAAGAAGCATCGACTGTTAAAGTAACTTCATCACCTACTTTAATCATTCCGCTTACCATCTTACCGATGTGGCCAACCTTACCGCCTTTTAGTTTAATAGTATCTTCTACCTTAAATTCACCGGCAGAAGTCTTAATCAAACCCTTGTCGCCCTGCTGACCACCCATGGTAGCGTAAAATGGCGTGGTATCTACAATGATGGTTCCGATTTCACCATCAGATAATGCTTCCACAAGTTCTGTCTCTGTTGTAAGAACAGATACCTTAGAAGTAAGTTCTAATTTATCATAGCCATCAAAAACAGATGTGATTGCCGGATCTATTTCATCGTATACGTTTGCATCTGCACCCATGTAATTGGTAACTTTACGTGCATTACGGGCAGTTGTTCTCTGAATCTCCATTGCCTTCTTAAAGCCTTCTTCATCAATGGAGAAGCCTTTTTCTTCTAAGATTTCAGCTGTTAAGTCCATTGGGAATCCGTAAGTATCATAGAGCTTGAATGCATTTTCACCGGACAATACCTTTTCGCCCTTCTCCTGCATTTCCTTTTCCATCTCTTCTAAGATAGCAAGTCCCTGATCAATGGTCTTATTAAACTTCTCTTCTTCCTGAGTTAATACCTTTAAAATGAAATCTTTCTTTTCTTCTAATTCCGGATAACCATCTTTGCTTTCATTGATAACTGTTAACGACAATTTTGCAAGGAAGGTTCCTTCAATACCAAGCATTCTTCCATGACGTGCAGCACGACGGATAATTCGGCGAAGCACATAACCGCGTCCTTCGTTTGATGGCATGATACCATCGGATACCATAAAGGTTGAGGAACGAATATGGTCTGTAATCAGACGAATAGAGACATCATCCAAAGCATCTGTCTGATAGGTCTTTCCTGATAATTCACAAACCTTATCACGGATTGCTTTCATAGTATCAATATCAAATACGGAATCTACGTCCTGCATTACAACTGCCAGTCGCTCTAAGCCCATACCGGTATCAATATTCTTATTTGCAAGTTCTTCATAACCGCCCTTGCCATCACCGTTAAACTGAGTAAATACGTTATTCCATACTTCCATGAAGCGGTCACAGTCACAGCCAACCTTACAGTCCGGTTTGCCACAGCCATATTTTTCACCACGGTCATAATAGATTTCAGAACAAGGACCACATGGACCTGCACCATGCTCCCAGAAGTTATCACATTCTCCGGTTACCGGATCACGGTAAAATCTAGTGATTCTTTCCGCAGGAACACCCACTTCTTTCGTCCAGATATCAAATGCCTCATCATCCTCGCCATAGATGGATGGGTACAGTCTGTCCTCTTCCAAGCCGAGAACTTTTGTTAAAAATTCCCAGGACCAAGCAATTGCCTCATGCTTGAAATAGTCACCAAATGAGAAGTTACCCAACATTTCGAAGAAAGTAAGGTGTCTTGCTGTCTTACCTACATTTTCAATGTCACCGGTACGAATACATTTCTGACAGGTAGTTACACGTCTGCGCGGTGGAATCTCCTGTCCTGTAAAATATGGCTTTAATGGTGCCATACCTGCGTTAATTAAAAGTAAGCTGTTATCATTGTGTGGTACCAATGAAAAGCTGTTCATTTTTAAATGTCCCTTGCTCTCAAAAAACTCAAGGTACATTCTACGTAATTCATTTTCGCCGTAAAATTTCTTCACAACTTTTTCCTCCAACCTGTATCTCTTTCTATTTTTCTACGTCACTTGATGCTGTTTCTTTTGCATCCTTGCGGTCTCTTAATTTTTTTCCTACAAAAACACCCGCGACTGCGCTTGCCGCTAAAAGAACCATAATTATAAAGTACTGTAAAAATGAAGCTACAAAGGCCATAACGTTTTCCTCCTATT
>CAMGET010000269.1 GCA_946055175.1 uncultured Roseburia sp. | reverse complement strand
AATCACCTCTTGGTCCGCCATTGATACCCGGTTATCCTTTTTCACGAATGCGGACGCTCTGACCATTATCAATACCTGCCGGAATCGATACCTGAATTTTCTTCTTACTTGCAATATATCCGGTTCCACGACAAGCCGGACATTTTTCCCGTACTACCTTACCGGAGCCATTACAGTCCGGACAGGTCTGCACATTTTGAACAGTGCCAAAGAAAGACTGCTGTGTAAATACAACTTTACCCTTTCCACCACATTTTGTACAAGTTTCCGGAGACGTGCCCGGTTTTGCCCCGGTTCCATGACAGGTTTTACACTCATCCTTTAATACCATTTCAATTTCTTTTTCGCAGCCAAAAACAGCCTCTTCAAAGCTGATTCTGACGCTGGTGCGAAGGTTTGCCCCCTTCATTGGGCCATCATTTGCACGTCTTGTTCGGCCGCCGCCAAAGAAATCTCCAAAAATATCTCCAAAGATATCTCCCATGTCCATGCCGGAGAAATCAAATCCGCCTGCACCACCTGTTCCGTCAAAAGCCGCATGACCGAACTGGTCATACTGTTTTCTCTTTTCCGGATCGCTTAATACTGCATAAGCTTCCTGTGCCTCTTTGAATTTTTCCTCGCACTCTTTATCTCCCGGGTGCATATCCGGATGATATTTTTTCGCCAGAGCACGGAACGCTTTTTTAATTTCTGCATCATCTGCGCCCTTGCTTACACCAAGGACCTCATAATAGTCTCTTTTATCTGCCATTTTAACAGTTCAGAACTGCCGAAAAAATCATTAAGATTGCGGGCAAATTTATTTGCTTAAGCAATTTAATGATTTTTTCGATTGGCGGAACGCCTCTGCATGAGCAAATTTTTTTGCGAATGCAGGCTAGCAGTTCTTACTCTCCTTATTTATTCTTAAACTTCTTTGAAATCTGCATCTACGACATCATCATCCGGTGCACCGGTGTTTCCACCCATGTTGCCCATATCAGGACCTGCGCCCTGTGCTCCTTGTGCACCCTGTGCCTGTTCATACATCTTAGCAAATACCTTCTGAGCACTCTGCGTTAATTTTTCCTGTGCAGCCTTTAACTCAGTCACATCTGCATCTGTCATATCCTCTGCGTTTGGATGAGCCTCTAAGAAGGATTTTACAGCATTGATATCAGCCTCTACCATTGCTTTGTCGTTTGCATCTAAGGATGCACCAACCTGATCCAATGCCTGCTGTGTCTGGAATACGAAAGAATCTGCATCATTTCTTGCATCAATTGCTGCTTTTCTCTTCTTATCCTGTGCTTCAAACTCAGCTGCTTCTTTTACAGCCTTTTCGATTTCATCATCAGACATGTTAGAACCGGCTGTAATGGTAATATGCTGTTCTTTTCCTGTTCCTAAATCCTTTGCAGATACATTAACGATACCATTTGCATCGATATCGAAAGTTACTTCAATCTGTGGTACACCACGACGTGCTGGTGGAATACCGTCTAAACGGAACTGTCCAAGGGATTTGTTATCTCTTGCAAACTGTCTCTCACCCTGTACAACGTTGATATCAACAGCTGTCTGGTTATCTGCTGCAGTAGAGAAAATCTGGCTCTTCTTTGTAGGAATAGTTGTATTTCTCTCGATTAATCTTGTAGCAACACCACCCATTGTTTCGATAGAAAGGGAAAGTGGAGTTACATCCAATAATAAGATTTCGCCTGCACCTGCATCACCGGCTAATTTACCACCCTGAATGGAAGCACCGATTGCTACGCATTCATCAGGGTTCAAAGACTTGCTTGGCTCTTTGCCGGTTAACTGTCTTACTTTATCCTGTACTGCAGGAATACGTGTAGAACCACCAACTAATAACACCTGACCAAGATCTGCATTTGTAAGACCTGCATCACGCATAGCATTCTGAACAGGGATTGCAGTTCTTTCTACCAAATCGTGTGTTAATTCATCAAATTTTGCTCTTGTAAGGTTCATATCGAAATGCTTTGGACCTTCTGCAGTTGCTGTGATGAATGGTAAGTTAATGTTTGTAGTAGTAGCAGATGATAATTCTTTCTTTGCTTTTTCAGCTGCTTCTTTTAATCTCTGAAGTGCCATCTTATCATTTGATAAGTCTACGCCTTCTGCTTTCTTGAACTCATCAATCATCCACTGCGTAATCTTGTTATCAAAATCATCACCACCAAGATGTGTATCACCATTTGTAGATAATACTTCGATAACACCATCACCGATTTCAATGATAGATACATCAAATGTACCACCACCTAAGTCGTATACCATGATTTTCTGCTCTTTTTCGTTGTCAAGACCATAAGCTAAAGCTGCTGCTGTCGGCTCGTTGATAATACGTTTTACGTCAAGACCGGCAATTTTACCTGCATCCTTTGTTGCCTGACGCTGTGCATCATTGAAGTAAGCAGGAACTGTAATAACGGCTTCTGTTACTTTCTCTCCTAAGTATCCTTCTGCATCTGCTTTTAATTTCTGAAGAATCATAGCAGAAATCTGCTGTGGTGAATACTGTTTTCCATCAATATCCTTCTTGTAATCAGTACCCATATGACGCTTAATAGAAGAAATGGTCTTCTCTGCGTTTGTAACTGCCTGACGTTTTGCAGGTTCACCTACTAATCTTTCCCCTGTTTTTGTAAAAGCTACGATAGATGGTGTTGTTCTGGCACCTTCCTGGTTTGCGATAACGGTTGGTTTACCACCTTCCATAACTGCTACACAGCTGTTTGTTGTTCCTAAGTCAATACCAATAATTTTTCCCATGACTGTATCCTCCTAAATATCTAAAAAAATTTGTTAACTTGATTTATGAAAAAGTTGCAAGCAACTTTTTTGCTGTTATTAGATTTACTGAACGACCGCTACCATACTATGACGTACTACCGTTTCTTTATATGTGTAGCCTTTTAATAATTCCTGGGCAACTACGCCGGATCCATATTCCTCACTCTCAACCTGCATCACTGCATTGTGATATTCCGGATTAAATTCCTGACCAACTGCCTCAATTGGTTTCACACCGATTGCCTCTAATTCCGTCATAAGCTGCTTATAAACTTTATCCATTCCCTGTACAAACGCATCATCTTTATCAGCCTCTTCTACGGTAGTAAAGCCTCTTTCGAAGTTATCTACAATCGGAAGAATTTTCTCGATTACTGTTCTCGCACCCATATCAAACATCTGCGTTTTTTCTTTCTCGGTACGTTTTCTGAAGTTCTCGAATTCTGCCATCTGGCGTTTTACCTGATCGGTTAATTCTTCGATTTTTTCATCTTTTTTGTCTTTTTTCTTTTTAAAAAACCCTTTTTTCTCTTCGGAATCTT
>CAMGET010000268.1 GCA_946055175.1 uncultured Roseburia sp. | reverse complement strand
TTAAGAGATGGCAGTGAAGCGGAACTTGATGAAGAAGCGATTGCTGCATTTGTTGCTGAAAACGCAAAAAAATATGATACATATGGGAAAAACAGAAAGTTTACGACAACACTCGGAGTGGAACTGACATTACCTACCGGGAAATTTGGATGGAAAACAGACCGTGACCGTGAGGCAGAGGAACTACTTACCCTAATCGAGGAAGGAAAGGTAACAAAACGCGAGCCCGTATACAGTCATACAGCACCAAGGCATGGAATGGATGACATTGGAAGCTCCTTTGTAGAGGCGGATCTTAGCAATCAGCACCTGTATTTGTATTATAAGGGAGATTTGGTGTTCGAAACCGATTTTGTATCCGGATCTTTTAGTTCCACACCGGATTGTGTAACGCCGCAGGGTGTATTCGGTATTACTTACAAAAAGATGAACGCGGTGCTGAAAGGAAATGGATATGAGACACCGGTAACATACTGGATGCCATTTTATGGAAATTACGGAATGCATGACGCTACCTGGAGAACAGAATTTGGCGGGGATATCTTTATTACGAATGGTTCTCATGGCTGTATCAATCTGCCATTGGACAGTGCAGCAACCATTTATAGTTATGTGTATGAAGGATATCCGGTTATTTGTTATTATTACTAAAAGTTTATGACCAGAGGGGGTACGAATGAAACCTAGTTTTGGAGACAAAATTGTAGAACAGGAAAAAAGAGAACGGGCAAAAAGAAAGCGGATGATTATTTTATGCATCTTTATGCTGATAATCGTGATAGGGCTGGCAGTGGCTGCATTTTTGTGGGAAAATGCGAGGCCGGCGGAGACAGAGGTTATTGTCGATGTAATAAATGAAGAACAGCCCGAAAAAATATATACACAGGAAGAAGTGGAGCGGCTTCTTTTATCTGCAAAAGTGGATGGCTCAGAGGAAGTACTGCTTGAGATGAGGCGGATGTTGGATGAGGGATTATCAGCAGTAGAAGCGTTCCGTAAGCTTTATACGGAGGAATTGGTAATCGCAAGCAACGGAAAATATAACTTTATTCCAATCCGTGATGATTTAAAGAAACATGACTATCTGAACGAGAACTTAAACGTATTGGAAAGCGGTGAATACCAATATGTAGAGAATGGGCAGGTTACTTCTTATAAAGGAATTGATGTTTCACGCTTCCAGGGTAAGATAGACTGGGAGCAGGTAGCAGCAGATGGTGTAGAGTTTGCATTTATTCGTGTAGGTAATAGAGGCTACGGAAGCGGTAAGGTTGTGGATGATGAACAGTTTGAAGCGAATATAAAGGGTGCAAATGCCGCCGGCGTCAAGGTTGGAGTTTACTTCTTTTCACAGGCAATTACAGAAGAGGAATTGTTAGAGGAAGTAAATTATGTATTGGAAAAAATAGCACCGTATCAGGTAGACTGTCCGGTTGTGTATGATGTGGAAAAAGTGGCTGACAAATCTGCCAGAATGAATGCATTAACGTCGGAAGAACGAACCCGTTTCACAAAGTTATTCTGTGATACCATCGAAGCGGCAGGGTATCAATCCATGTTCTATTGTAACCTTGAAATGGCCGCGATGATGCTAAATCTGGAAGAATTGGAGGAATACGATAGGTGGTTTGCTTACTACAACCCGGATTTTTATTTCCCATACGAATTCAAGGTTTGGCAGTATAGTGAAAAGGGAACTGTCGCAGGCATCAAAGGAGCGGTAGATTTAAATATCAGTTTTGAACCTTTATGGGACTAAAAATAGGAGGGATATATAAGATGTGGTTCATACTAGCCTTATTCTCCGGCAATTTTGCAGAGTTGACATCGATTCTTGCGAAGGTTGGGATTGACGGAGTAAATTCAAACTTAGCGACAGCCATCCGAACCATGGTAGTGGTGGTGATGGCATGGGGAATGGTCTTTTTGACAAATGCACAAAGCGGAATTATGGAAATCAGTAAGAAAAGCTGGATATTCCTAATTCTTTCAGGACTGGCAACAGGAGCCTCCTGGCTGTGCTACTATAGAGCCCTGCAGGTGGGTGATGCATCAAAGGTCGTTCCGGTGGATAAAATGAGCGTTGTTTTTACCCTGATTCTGGCGTTTGTATTTTTGCATGAAAAATTTACGATAAAATCATTGCTTGGTTGTATTCTCATAGCAGCAGGAACACTGGTTATGGTGCTGTAAGCGGGAAAAGGAGTAAGTTATGGTCTACTTATCCCATTTTGAATTTCCAAGCAAAGAAAGAGAATACGATTTTATTCTGGCGCAGAAGCGTACCTGTTACGACACTTATTATCCGTTTCAGATTTTATCCCGGCACGATTTACGGATGCTGGATTTTGAACCGATAACCATTTTGTATGGCGGGAATGGTTCAGGGAAAACAACCGCGCTAAATGTGATTGCAGAGAAGCTGGAACTGGAACGTGATACGCTCTATAACCGTAGCAACTTTTTTGAAGACTATACGTGGTGCAGCTATGAACTGGACAGCCCGGTTCCGAGGAACAGCAGAATTATCACTAGCGATGATGTGTTTGACTTTATGCTGAATTTAAGAAGTATCAATGAGGGCATCAACCAAAAGCGGGAAGATTTGTTTGAGGAATACTGATTTATGGCAGAGAAGATGAGCGTAAATGAAAATGAATTTGAAGTAATCAAGCTACTGGGTAAGGGAAAAGGTGGATATTCCTACTTGGTTACAGATGGAGAAAAACAGTATGTGTTAAAGCAGATTCATCATGAACCATGTTCGTATTACCAATTTGGAAATAAAATCGAAGCAGAGATGAATGACTACAAGCGTCTGAAAAAGATTGGCATTCGGATTCCCCAAATGCTAGATGTAGATGTGAAGCAGGAACGTATTTTAAAAGAATACATAGAAGGCGAGACGATTTATGAGCTTGTGCGAAGAGATGAGATGCAGGACAATTATCTTGCACAGGTAAAAGCGATGTGTAATCTTTTATATCCGGCAAGCACCAATATTGATTACTTCCCTACGAACTTTGTGGTACAGGATGGAGTGCTGTACTATATTGACTTTGAGTGCAATGATTATATGGAAGAGTGGAATTTTGAAAACTGGGGCGTAAAATATTGGTCGCAGACGGAGGAATTCTTTAAGTATGTGAATGAACATTCATAATGCGGTGCTAGGCTCTGGTTCATCAAGTGTAATAGTTTCCTTATTATCGCAGGTTAGAGAGCGAGTTTTACAGGCAGCTTCTCTTGCAAGCAGATTTGCCAACATATCACTAAGTACAACCAGATCAGAAGAAAGAATAGCCACTTCCTCGTCGGACAGGCATTCGGCAAGCTGACATGCTATC
>CAMGET010000267.1 GCA_946055175.1 uncultured Roseburia sp. | reverse complement strand
AACTTCGCAAAAAGTTACTGGCAAGCAACTTTTTTTACATAGAAACTTTTACAATTAAAAATATTTCTCCCTTGACAAACCCGCTGCCACGTGTCTATAATACCCTTAATTGAAGCAAACGAAAAGCTTTGACGGGAAGAAGTAAGAATAAGTGAAGCAAACAGAAAGTTACCGGTTGATGAGAGGTGCATGGGAAGCTTATTACGAATACATCCCCGAGCTTCACACCGAATGTAAAAATTTTTTTACTAGTAGGCTGTGACGTAGCAGCGCACGTTACAAGCGCCGGAGTGTTGTCGGACACTTACTAAGGTAAGCAGCGCGAGCTGTTTATGAACAAAGGTGGTACCACGAGTTTATGCCTCGTCCTTTTAACAAGGACGAGGCTTTCTATTTGCGCGAAAATGCAGAGGAAGATGTAGCTAACTAATAATAACAAAGAAAGGAAGAAAAACAATGACATTATATGATGAATTAGTTGCCCGCGGCTTAATCGCACAGGTGACAAATGAAGAAGAAATCAAAAACTTAATCAACAATGGGAAGGCAACCTTTTACATCGGGTTTGACCCAACCGCAGACAGCCTTCATGTAGGACACTTCATGGCTCTTTGCTTAATGAAACGTCTTCAGATGGCAGGTAATAAACCAATTGCCTTAATCGGTGGCGGAACCGCCATGATTGGTGATCCATCCGGACGTACCGACATGCGTCAGATGATGACAAAAGAAACCATTAACCATAACGTTGAATGCTTCAAGAAACAGATGAGCCGTTTCATTGACTTCTCAGCTGGTAAAGCTCTTCTTGTAAACAACGCCGATTGGCTTATGGACTTAAATTACATTGATGTATTACGTGAAGTTGGTGCTCACTTCTCCGTTAACCGTATGTTAACAGCAGAATGTTACAAACAGCGTATGGAAAAAGGGTTAAGCTTCTTAGAATTTAACTACATGATTATGCAGTCTTACGACTTCTACAGATTATTCCAGGATTACGGATGTAACATGGAATTCGGTGGAGATGATCAGTGGAGCAATATGCTTGGCGGTACAGAATTAATCCGCCGCAAACTAGGTAAAGATGCACATGCTATGACAATCACCCTTCTTCTTAACTCAGAAGGTAAAAAGATGGGTAAAACACAGTCTGGTGCAGTTTGGCTTGATCCAAATAAAACTTCTCCATTTGATTTCTTCCAATACTGGAGAAATGTTGCAGATGCAGATGTTTTAAAATGTATCCGTATGTTAACCTTCCTTCCATTAGAAGAAATCGATGCTATGGAAAGCTGGGAAGGTGCACAGCTTAACCAGGCGAAAGAAATTTTAGCTTTCGAGCTTACAAAACTTGTTCATGGTGAAGAAGAAGCCCAAAAAGCAAAAGAAGCCTCCCACGCACTTTTTGCAGGCGGCGGTGACTTAGCAAATATGCCAACTGTAGAATTAACAGCAGAAGATTTTGCAGAACGCGATATGGATATCTTAGCTGTTCTCGTTCGCTCCGGCTTAGATAAGAGCCGTTCCGATGCACGTCGTGCCGTAGAACAGGGCGGTGTAACCGTAAATGATGAAAAAGTTACAGATGTAAAAACAACATACAATGCTGATTTCTTTAAAGGCGATGGTGTTGTTGTAAAACGTGGTAAGAAAAAATTTGTGAAAGTTGTAATGAAATAATTTTTGTATTCGAAGGATGCCGACGACAGTTTGCTGTTGGCATCTTTTTCTATATTATCCCTTATTTATAGAATTCCTCTGCCTATTTTTTTATTGGTACTCTCCCTGAATTGGTTGACATGTTACATTTGATGGCAAACATATCCTAACAATATATCTGCTAAAGATTTCATGTAATAGGAAGTCTACAAAACACACTATTTACATGAAAATAACACAATGTAGAATACTTTTTGTATTCTACATCGCTTTTAGAAATTCTTCCATGGATTCTGCTTTTGCTGCCAGCTTATGCCATTTTCTAAGCGTTTCCAAGCTTTTTTCTGTCATGATTTTTTCACGCACTTCATCGGAAACAGGACCAAGATCTTCTAATAGTTCAATAACAGCTTCTGCCTTTCCTTCCGCTTTTCCCTCAGCGCGTTCATCCCGTAACATTTCCTGAAACAACATAAAGCGTTCCTCCATTTCTCGGCTTTCCTTTACATGGCGAATAGACTCCTGAAGCTTTTTTACATAAGCATCCTTAAAGTCTTTTTCGCTATCTTCTAAGTCAGCCCTAACAAACTTTAAGAAATTTACCATTCTTTCCGGCACTTCTTTTTCATTTTCTCCGTATGTGCTAAGGAAAATACTTACCGCTCCATCCTGTTGGTTTAAATCCTTATCCTCCAGGCACTGGTTTGCAAAAGTATAACAGTATTTCTTTTTCCCGAATGGATCAAAGTCACAGATAAATATTACATAGGAGTTTGGAAGCTTCGCATATTCCTCTCCGCTTAGCAAAAGCTCCATGTCAATCTGACTATGATAATACCTTGCCCGTTTTCCGATTGCCGGGTTCCGCGTCGCCTGCATTTCTACATCATAATGGCTATGATGTTCATCTTTTGCAAACACATCCAAACGAACACCTTTATATTCTGGGTGATAAACGATGCTTTTTTCCTTGCTAACCTCCACTCGCTCGATGGGAATCTGCAATACCATTTCTAAAAATTCCTTGCAGTTTTCCTCATCACACATTACGGCACCAAACATGAAATTGTTCTTAATGGTTAATTCTTTTAATGTTTTACTAACTGCCATTTTCTTCCTCCGTTTCGCAGAGGAATTCTATATAGCGATTGTAGCATATATGTATATACTATTGCCAGTGCTATATTTTGATAAAATCTCCAAACAATTCAACTAAAACGTAACAATATATAATCATTCCTTCTTTTTTGAATACCACAGCAGCCAAACACCAAGTGCCAACAAGAAAAGCGCTCCTGCCAATCCTACGCCCGCTCCTCTTGCCGATATATAGCCAATAAATATGCTCCCTTCAGGAACATTTTCATTTGGGAATAGAAAGAAAGCCATCAGTGGATATATCGCACAAAGTGCTGCTAAAATTAGTGCTATAATCCCTGCTATTCTGTCCGTTCTTGGATTTCTTTTTAGTGCATAAGATTCCTTCATTTCTTCTGCCACCAAGTTAGCATCACCAAGTTTTGATAATACATCATTCATTTTTTCTTCTGTATTTTCCAAGGAGCAATCATTCCATAATTGATCAATATTTTGCCTTAAAATCTTTGCTGCTTCATGCTTTTTTTCCGGCGACTCAATTTTGCTAAGTGCCTGTTGCCCCCATGCTTCCAATTCACTAGTAAGCCCGTTTAAT
>CAMGET010000266.1 GCA_946055175.1 uncultured Roseburia sp. | reverse complement strand
GAAAACATTTATTTGCTACATGCATGTAAAAAGCAGAAAAACAAGACTGAAAAAAAAGATGCAAAAATTGTACGAAAACGTGCAATAGAATTAGGCAATGCATTGGGGAAAAAATTTATTTAGGTGAGGTGATAAATATGCCCTTTAAACAAATTAGTGTAAAAGAAGAAATTGAAAGTCAAAGAGAACTCGATGCCGAATTTAAAAAAGTATGGGATGAATCACGTGCTGAATATAGGCTGATTGGTGAAATGATTTCCATCCGAAAACAGGAAAAGATTACACAAAAAGATTTAGCGTCATTAACAGGTAATAAACAACAGGTCATTTCACGAATTGAACGCGTAGAAAGCATCCCAACCATTAGAGTATTCAGCAATCTTCTTGATGCCTTAGGATATGAATTAAGAATTGTTAAAAAGAGTTGTTAAACGCAGACCGCTCGCCGGATACTTTTCATTTACGCAGATTGAGCCGTGCAACGCTCGTCACCCAACCTACGGTCGGGTGACGCACGTTGCACTCTCATAAACAATAAAAGAGGCATAGCACCATGCAAGCATGGGCTATGCCTCTTATTATTGTTTACTCAATCTGCTTTATCGTGACTATTTGTATAACTCTACTAATCTTAACAGATGTTCGTAACGCTCCTTAGCAGCTTCTTCAGATGCTTTGAAGAGTCTTTCTGCTCTTTCTGGGAAGGATCTGGTTAATCTTGTGTAACGTGTTTCGTTATTCAAGAATTCCTGATAGGTTCCATCACCCGGTTTAGAGGTTAATGTGAATGGATTCTTTCCTTCTGCCTTAAGAGCCGGGTTGAATGAGAAGAGGTTCCAGTAACCGGAAGCTACTGCTTTCTTCATTTCATCCTGACAGTGGTTCATACCACCCTTAACACCGTGTAACTCACATGGAGCGTAACCGATGATTAATGATGGACCATCGTATGCTTCAGCTTCAGCGATAACCTTAACTGCGTGAGCCATGTTAGCACCAAGAGCAATCTGTGCTACGTATACGTAACCATAGCTCATAGCGATTTCTGTAAGGCTCTTCTTGCCGATTTCTTTACCTGCTGCAGCGAACTGACAAACTTCACCGATGTTAGAAGCCTTAGAAGCCTGACCACCTGTATTTGAGTACATTTCTGTATCGAATACCATAACGTTTACGTTATTTCCGGAAGCAAGTACATGATCTAATCCGCCGAAACCGATGTCATATGCCCATCCGTCACCACCGAAGATCCATACAGACTTCTTAGCAAGGTAATCTTTCTTCTCAAGAGCAGCCTTAGCATCCGGACATCCGGCAGCTGCAGCTTTCTCTAATTCGACAACAAGTGCTTCTGTAGCAGGTGTGTTAGCCTTTGTATCCTGCTTTGTTTCCATAAATTTAGCAAATGCAGCCTTTAACTCAGCAGATGCTTTGTCAGAGGAAGCACACTTCTCAGCGCTTGCAATTGCCTGATCACGTAATACCTGCTGACCAATCTGCATACCAAGACCATGCTCTGCGTTATCCTCGAATAAGGAGTTCGCCCAAGCCGG
This sequence comes from uncultured Roseburia sp., assembly GCA_946055175.1. Taxonomy (GTDB): domain Bacteria; phylum Bacillota; class Clostridia; order Lachnospirales; family Lachnospiraceae; genus Roseburia. The sequence goes on along the minus strand of CAMGET010000266.1, from coordinate 1,808 downwards.
ACCCTTCTTAGAATCTTTGTTTACTGTATATGGTGATGTAGCAGCCGGGCCGCCCCAGATTGAAGAACATCCTGTTGCGTTAGAGATGTACATATGCTCACCAAATAACTGTGTAATTAAACGAGCGTAAGATGTTTCTGCACAACCTGCACATGATCCTGAGAACTCAAGTAATGGCTGGTTGAACTGTGAACCCTTAACTGTGTTGTCAGCCGGCATACCAGGTTTCTTGCCAACGTTTGCTACTAAGTAGTCAAATACTGGCTGTTCCTCTGCCTGAGATTCCTGTGGAACCATAGCGATAGCGCCAACCGGACATACAGTAACACATTCGCCACATCCCATACAATCTAATGGAGATACGCTCATTGTATATTTGTATTCGCTTGCCTTTGGTTTTGTATCAGCAAGTTTGATCTGTGAAGGAGCTGCTTTTACTTCTTCATCACTTAACATGAATGGACGAATGGTAGCATGTGAACATACAAATGCACACTGGTTACACTGGATACACTTAGCAGCATCCCATTCAGGAACTGTTACAGCAGTACCACGTTTCTCATATGCAGATGCACCATGCTCGAACTGTCCGTCCGGGTTACCCATGAATGCAGATACCGGTAATGAATCACCATCCATCAATGCGATAGGATTTAATAATTCTTTTACCATCTTAACTGTCTCAGGACGACCTGTTAATTCAGCCGGAGCCGGATCAGCAGCCGGGTTAGACCATGAAGCCGGAACTTCTACTTTATGTATAGCGTCTACACCGGCATCAATTGCCTTGTAGTTCATCTGTACAACATCGTCACCCTTCTTGCCGTAAGACTTCTTAGCAGCCTGTTTCATGTAATCAACTGCTTCTTCGATTGGCATAACATTTGCTAATTTGAAGAATGCTGACTGAAGAATTGTGTTGGTACGTTTACCCATACCGATTTCAATTGCTTTGTCAATTGCGTTGATGGTGTATAACTGAATGTTGTTATCAGCGATATACTTCTTAGCTGCTGCATTTAAATGATGCTCTAATTCTTCATCTGTCCACTGGCAGTTAATCATGAATACTCCGCCCGGTTTTACATCCTGAACCATCTTGTAGCCTTTTGTTACATAAGATGGGTTATGACATGCAACGAAGTCTGCCTGGTTGATGTAGTATGGGCTCTTGATTGGCTTGTCACCAAATCTCAAGTGAGAAATGGTAATACCACCTGTCTTCTTAGAGTCATACTGGAAGTATGCCTGGATGTATTTATCTGTGTGGTCACCGATAATCTTTGTAGAGTTCTTGTTTGCACCTACAGTACCGTCACCGCCAAGACCCCAGAACTTACACTCTACAGTACCTGCTGCAGCTGTGATAGGAGCCGGTTTTACTTCCGGTAAGCTTAAGTTTGTAACGTCATCTACGATACCGATTGTGAAACGTGCCTTTGGAGCATCTTTCTCTAACTCTTTGTATACAGCGAAAATAGATGATGGTGGTGTGTCTTTTGAACCTAAACCATAACGTCCGCCTGTTAATACGATGGTATCAAGACCTGCTTCACGAAGTGTGGTAGCAACGTCTAAGTATAATGGATCGCCAAGTGCACCAGGCTCTTTTGTTCTGTCAAGAACAGCTACTTTCTTCACTGTCTTTGGAAGAACCTTTAAGAAGCTTTCGGATACCCATGGACGATATAAACGAACTTTTACTAAACCTACTTTTTCGCCTCTTGCTGTTAAGTAGTCGATTACTTCTTCTGCTACGTCATTTACAGAACCCATAGCTACGATAACGCGCTCTGCATCTTCTGCTC
>CAMGET010000265.1 GCA_946055175.1 uncultured Roseburia sp. | reverse complement strand
AAATTGTTGCGGTGCGAAAACTATAAGTGGGAGGTTTAGGATGAAGCATCTATACGGAGTAGAGACAAAGGAAGAATTGAATAAATATCAAAAATTTGTTGAGCGGATACAGACCAGACTGGATGAATATCTTAAATTTCTTCAAACAGAATATGAAGTTCGTGACTTGCCAAGAACCATTATGTGGACGGGAAAAGAAGCTGCGACAAGTCTGATTAGTGATATTCCGGTTCCGGCATATACCAATGAGTATCGTGTTGTTATGACGCCGGATATAGAAGCTTGGCGAAGTCTATACTTAAAACAATTGGAAGGTATAGAGAATCAGAAAGAAAACGAGGCGGTCTGCCAAAGTATTATGGCATATTATAATAAGGCGCTGTCAGAAAACCATATCATGCAAATCCTTGGTCATGAACTGGCACATCATAGCGAATGGTTCTTAGAGGATTTTGACTCGGCTCTTAGTGATGGTATTTGGTTTGAAGAGGGAATGGTTGAGTACATTAGCAGACGCTATTTTTTGACGGAGGAAGAATTTGAACAGGAAGCATTTTATAATCAACAATTAGTAAACTTGTTGAAAGAAAAATATGGAACTCATTCGTTGGAGGAATTCGGACAGGCTACCTATGAAGGCGACTATGCAAGTATCTTTTTTGAGTATTGGCGAAGCTTTCTGGCAGTCAAAAAAGTAATAGAAGATTATAATGGGAATATTCGGAAAGTTTTTCATTCCTATCATGAGTGGCATGAAAAAAATAACGGACAGACACTGGTAGAGTGGTTTCAGGTCTGTATCTAATATAAAAAATAAGCTTAAGCAGCGAAGAATTGAGGAAGAATAATGGAGATAGATTATACAAAAGTAAATTCAAATGCGATAACTAAATGGTGTGAAGACGGCTGGGAATGGGGAACGCCAATCAGTCATGAAGAATACGAAAAGGCAGTTGGAGGCGAGTGGAACGTGTTGCTGACACCAACAAAACCGGTTCCGAAGGAGTGGTTTTGTGAGATGAAAGGTGCAAAAGTGCTGGGACTGGCATCAGGCGGCGGCCAGCAGATGCCGATTTTTGCGGCTCTTGGTGCGGAATGTACGATTTTGGATTATTCAGATGCACAGCTTGCCAGTGAAAAAATGGTGGCGGAACGTGAAGGTTATGAAATCAAAATCGTGAAGGCAGATATGACGAAGCCTTTACCGTTTGAGGATGAAAGCTTTGATTTGATTTTTCATCCGGTTTCCAATTGCTATGTAGAGGAAGTGCTTCCGATTTGGAAGGAATGCTATCGTGTGTTGAAAAAAGGAGGCATTTTGCTTGCCGGTCTTGATAATGGATTGAACTATATTTTTGACGATGAAACGGAATCGGTATTAACTTATAAGCTGCCGTTTAATCCGTTACGTGACAAAGAAATGTATGAGCTTTCGCTAAAAAATGATTGGGGAATTCAGTTTTCTCATACCATTGAAGAACAAATCGGCGGGCAGCTCGCAGCAGGATTTTCGTTGGAAGGAATTTATGGTGATACCAACGGAGAAGGAAAACTGCATGAGTATAATGTGCCAACATTTTGGGCGACTAAGGCAGCAAAAAGGTAGACCTAATAATTCTGAATGGAATGTCTGTTTAGTAAAAAAATTATGGGGCATTCTATTATGAGAAAAATTGTGAAAAAACACATGTCAGTTGAAAAGTCATACAAAACATATTATGATGAATTCAGGAAAATTTTACAAAAAGGAAGGATTATTATGGCACAGAATCATTTAGAAGAATTTCGTGAGGACTTAAAAGAATTTCATGAGATGACGAGAAAGTTTTATAACAAAGAAATCACTGTTCCGGAATATAAATCTTTCTCCGGCGGTTTCGGAAGCTATGCGCAAAGAGGCGGAGAACGCAGCATGCTAAGACTGCGTTTGTCCGGTGGAGAAATTGACAAGGACAAGCTGCAGTTTATTGTAGAGAGCATGGAGAAATATCAAATCAGCATGGCGCATCTGACCACTTGTCAGACTGTTCAGCTTCACAATCTGACAGAAAAAGAAGTTTGCGGGTTGATTGAAGAGGCATGGGAGCATGGCATCATCACCAGAGGCGGTGGCGGGGACTTTCCGAGAAACGTGATGTGTACTCCGCTTTCCGGTGTCGTAGAAGATGAGACCTTTGATGTCCTTCCTTATGCAAAAGAAGCGGCAGATTATCTGCTTGGCTTTATTAAAAAAGTAAAATTGCCAAGAAAGTTAAAGGTTTGCTTCTCCAATAACGAAAAAAATGAGCCTCATGCGACCTTCCGTGACCTTGGGTTTGTGGCAAAGGACAATCATACTTTTGACGTGTATATTGCAGGCGGACTTGGAAACAAGCCAAAGTTTGGCGTAAAGGTTGCGGAAAATGTAGAGCCTTCTAAAATTCTGTATTGTATCAAGACGATGGTAGATGTGTTTACAGAATATGGTAATTACACCAGCCGTGCGGCTTCCAGAACCAGATTTTTACAGGACACACTTGGAGTAGAGGGCTTACAGAAGGTCTTCTCTGAGAAATTAGAGAAGAATCTTGCAGAAGAAGGATTGGATATTTCTGTAGAAGAAGTGGCAATTACAAAGACTGGAGAAAAGAGTACAGATGAGGAGTTCCTTGGCAATGTGAGAGTTGTAAAACAGAAACAGGAAGGTTTGTATGCAGTTTCCTGTCATCCAATCGGCGGTGTCATTGAAGATGATTTCTTCCGGAAATTATATGATGTAATTGCAGATATGGAGGAAGTAAAGCTTCGTCTGACCCCGGATCAGGGCTTATATGTCATTAATCTGACAGAAGAAGAGGCAAAGAAAGTATTGGCGTTAACAGCAGATGAGAGCGGTACTGAATTTGAAAAATCTACCGCCTGCATCGGCGCAGATATTTGTCAGGTTGGAATCGGAAGATCACAGGCCATGCTTGCAGCTTGTATCAAAAGAGTACGGGAGGAAAAACTTCCAAGTGATGCACTTCCGGCAATTCACATTTCAGGATGCCCATCCTCCTGTTCCGCTCATCAGACTGCTGTCATTGGGCTTCGTGGCGCTAAGAAGCAGACGGAAAGCGGACCAAAGGATGCTTTCTTAGTGATGGAGAATGGTTGCGACAAGGCAGGCGCAGAACAGTTTGGCAACGAGCTGGGAGTTATGACAATGGAAGATATTCCTGAATTCTTTGCAGAGCTTGGAAAGGCTGTAGCAGATAAGGGATTGTCGTATTTGGAATTTAGAAAGCAGTATCCGGACGCGATTGCGAAGATTGCAGAAAAATATATCTAAAATAGGTATTTAGTTCACTAAATTATTTTAAGCATAATGTAGATTAGTAAGAAAAAAGAGG
>CAMGET010000264.1 GCA_946055175.1 uncultured Roseburia sp. | reverse complement strand
ATCTATTTAATCATTCTTTACAACCTTCTGCAAAATCGGAAGAAGAATCGTAGAAATAATCAGTCCTGACAATCCCTGTATAAGGTTGGCAGGTACGCTTGCGAGTGCAGCACTTCCGTAGATGAAGAATTCAAAGAACAGGTAGCCGAAAGCAACCATAAGGGTGGAATAAATACCGCAAAGGATGCATTTTACAATAGAGTTATGTAAGTTTTTCGCAAACTTGTGATAAATGAGGCCGACACCGCCTGCAATAACGGCTTTTACAATCAAGGTGATTGGTACATAGATAAAGTATCCACCCAATAAATCTGCCAGAGCGGAGCCGATACCACCTGCAAGAGCACCGTAAACCGGTCCTAAAAGGATACCGGAAAGTACGACAAAGGCATCACCTAAATGTATATAGCCGCCGGTACCCGGGGTTGGAAGTTTGATAATCATGGTTGCAATACAGCAAAGTGCCATAAATAAGGCAGTTGTAGTTAATTTTTTAATATTATTGTTCATTTTGATTCCTTTCTTTCCCTTTGTATGTAATCGTGTTGATGGGTTTTATCATACATGTTATGTGGAATTGTAGAAATAACCAGTTTTTGAAAATATAACCATGCCAGTTTAAAAAATTACTCGTTGAATTTAACACAGTAAAGTGATACAATACACCTTAGTATGAAAAATTGCAGTGAGGAAATCATGGAAATTCGAAAGACCAGACCGGAAGAACTGGAAGAAGTAATGGAAATTTATGCACATGCAAGAAGGTTTATGGCAGAGCATGGAAATCCAAATCAGTGGAAAAATACGAATCCACCGGTGGAACGTGTAAAACAGGATATCGCGGAGGGGAAAAGTCATGTCTGCGTAGCAGATAATGAAATCTTAGGTGTATTTTATTTTGCAGTAGAAGATGATCCGACTTATGTAAAAATATACGGGGGAGCATGGAAAAATTCCGGGAGGTATGGTGTTGTACACCGCATAGCTTCCGCAGGAAAGGCGAAAGGCGTGGGCAGCTTTTGCATGAAGTGGGCTTTTGAACAATTTCCTAATATAAAGATTGATACGCATCGCGACAATACAGTGATGCAGAAGATGCTAAAGAAGAATGGCTTTTCTTATTGTGGAATCATTCATTTGGAAAATGGTGAGGAACGTATGGCGTTTCAAAAGTGTGAGAAAGGCGAAAACTGGAGAGAGAAATAATGAAGGAATCATTTTTTAGAGGAGTAAAGGCAGGAATCCCGATAGGACTGGGCTATCTGTCTGTATCATTTACATTTGGTATTATGGCGGTGTCTTATGGCTTTCACTGGTGGCAGGCACTATTGATTTCGATGCTGACGGTTACCTCTGCAGGGCAGTTTGCAGGGATTGGAACCATGTTGTATCCGGGACAATATATTGAGATGCTGGTATCGCAGCTGACCATTAATGTGCGCTATTCTTTTATGTCCATATCCTTGTCTCAGAAAACAGATGAAAAATTTAAAGGAATCTGGCGTTGGCTTTTTGGATTCATGATGACAGATGAAATTTTTGCGGTGGCAAGTACGGAAAAAGAAGTCAGCCGTTCTTTTTTTGCAGGACTGATGACAACGCCGTACTTAGGCTGGAGCCTTGGAACGCTGATTGGAGCCTTGCTTGGAAACGTGCTGCCGCATCGCCTGATGAGTGCGTTGAGTCTGGCTATTTATGGAATGTTTGTTGCCATTGTCATGCCGGGTATGAAGGAAAGCAGAGCGGTGGTTATGGTTGTACTGCTGGCTTTGGGATTAAGCAGCCTGTTTTATTATGTGCCGGTGTTGTCCCAGGTATCAAGTGGACTGGCAATCAGTATTTGTGCCATTGTTGCGGCATTAGCCGGTGCAGCACTATTTCCGGTAAAGGAGGAGGCATAACATGGATTTAAAAAGTTTTTTCATTTATCTGGCAATTATGGCCGGCTCTACTTACCTGATACGTGCCATACCATTTGCGGTCATTCATAAGAAAATTGAAAATCAATTCATAAAGTCCTTTTTGCATTACATTCCGTATGCAGTATTGACGGCGATGACGTTCCCGGCAATTTTATATGCGACTGATTATGTGCTTTCTGCAGCCGTTGGTTTTGGGGTGGCGATGCTGTTTGCTTCGAAAGGAAAGAGCCTTACGGTGGTAGCAGCAGCTGCCTGTGTGGCAGTATTTTTAGTGGAAAGCCTTTTGGGGACGGTTCTTTTGTCTTGAAAAACAAGACAAAAGAACCGTCCCCAAATTTCATGTCAGATTACCGGTATATAATTGATAATACTTACCTTTTTCTGCAATTAATTCATCATGGCTGCCGCGTTCAATGATGCGGCCCTGTTCGAGAACCATGATACAATTACTATTCTTAACGGTAGATAAGCGGTGGGCGATGACGAAAGTAGTACGTCCGTGCATTAGCTTATCCATACCATCTTGAACAATTTTTTCGGTTCTGGTATCAATGGAAGAGGTTGCTTCATCTAAAATTAATACCGGTGGATCTGCGATAGCGGCTCTTGCAATGGCAAGCAGCTGACGCTGTCCTTGGCTGAGATTTGCACCGTTTCCGGTCAACACGGTATTGTAGCCGTCCGGCAGCTGACGAATGAAGGTATCGGCATTTGCAAGCTTTGCAGCTGCAATGACTTCTTCATCGGTTGCATCCAATTTACCATAACGGATATTCTCCATAACCGTTCCGGTAAAGAGGTTGGTTTCCTGCAAAACGATACCAAGAGAGCGGCGCAAGTCCGCTTTTTTGATTTTGTTAATATTGATGCCGTCATAGCGGATTTTTCCGTCTGCAATATCATAAAAACGGTTAATCAGATTGGTAATAGTTGTTTTTCCGGCACCGGTACTGCCTACAAAGGCAATTTTCTGTCCCGGAGTTGCAAACATGTCAATGTTGTGCAGTACAAGCTTATCGTCTGTATAGCCGAAATCTACATCATCAAAGGTCACATCACCTTTTAACTCAATATAGTCAACGGAACCGTCAGCCTGATGAATATGCTTCCATGCCCAGATACCGGTATGCTCAGAAGTCTCAATAAGTTGCTCACCATCGCGTTCTACATTTACCAGAGTAACATAGCCATCATCGGCTTCCGGCTGTTCATCCAGTAAAGCAAAAATTCGTTCACAACCTGCCAAAGCCATAATCACGCTGTTAAGCTGCTGACTTAACTGGTTGATTGGCATGCTAAAGCTTTTATTATAGGTCAAAAAGCTGGCAAGTTTACCGATTGTAAAACCACCGATATTACCTAACGCAAGGGCACCGCCTACGGCTGCGGCTACCACATAGCTTAAGTGACCAAGGTTTGAATTAATTGGGCCTAAGATGTTACCAAATTTATTTGCATTATTG
>CAMGET010000263.1 GCA_946055175.1 uncultured Roseburia sp. | reverse complement strand
GATTTTGACCGGAAAGTATACCGCAATTCCGATGTTTATCGTGATTATGGCAGCTGTCTTTTTCCTGACCTTCAATGTCATTGGCGCATGGCTGCAGGGGCTCTTAGAAGGGGGAATCGGTTATCTCACCAATTCCATAGATGCTTTGCTTACGACATGGAAGGTAAACGGAACCTTACACTCTTTGATTATTGACGGTATTTTTAATGGAGTTGGAAGCGTCATCAGCTTTTTACCGATTATTGTAATCCTGTTTTTGTTCTTATCCTTATTGGAAGATACCGGTTACATGGCACGTGTGGCATTTGTGATGGATAAGTTGCTTCGAAAAATCGGATTGTCCGGCAGGAGCATTGTGCCAATGTTAATCGGCTTTGGATGTACGGTGCCGGGCGTTATGGCAAGCCGTACGTTGCCGTCTGAGCGTGACAGAAAAATGACCATTTTGCTGACACCTTTTATGAGCTGTACCGCAAAGCTCCCGATTTACGGGTTCTTTTCCGAGGTATTTTTCCCTAAGCACAGCGGACTGGTTATGGTATGCTTATACTTCCTGGGAATAGCAGTAGGAATTTTGGTTGCGCTAGTCATGAAAAATACGGCATTTAAAGGAGAGACGGTGCCATTTGTTATGGAATTGCCGAATTATAGAATGCCGGGCCTAAAAAATGTATTACAGCTGATGTGGGAAAAGGCGAAAGACTTTTTACAACGTGCGTTTACGGTGATTTTTCTCGCAGCAATCGTCATTTGGTTCTTACAGACCTTTGACCTTCATATGAATGTTGTGGCGGATTCAAAAGACAGTATCCTGGCAATGGCAGCAGGTTTCATTGCACCGGTGTTTGCACCAATGGGATTTGGTGACTGGAGAGTGGTGACTGCTTTGATTGCCGGTTTTATGGCAAAAGAAAGTGTCGTATCAACGTTGTCTGTACTGTATGGAAGCACAGAGGCACTGTTAGCATCTCTTTCTATACCGGCTGCGGCAGGACTTTTGGTATTTTGCCTGCTTTATACACCATGTGTGGCTGCAATTGCATCCATCAAGCGTGAGCTTGGCGGAAAGTGGGCAACCGTAGTGGTATTGATGCAGTGTACAATTGCATGGATTTGTGCGGGAATTGTATCATTGATTTTTGGAATGTTTTTATAAATAAAAAAGGAGAATAGTCAATTGAAAAACGTAAATTATTCAACACCGGAATTTGAAAAAGCATATACTTACACAGGAGCGGATCTTGGAGCAGTCTGGAGTGAAAAAGAAACCAGATTCCGCGTATGGGCGCCAACTGCAGAGACGGTAACTTTAAATCTGTATGAGAGTGGCACAGCAGGCACAGAGGATTTATTGGAAAAAATTTCTATGCAGCCTGATGTAAATGGAACCTGGATTGCAGTAAAACCGGGCAATTTAAATCATGTGTACTATACATACTCTGTAACCATTGATGGAAAAGAAAAAGAAGCCTGTGACCCATATGCAAAAGCCTGCGGAGTGAATGGCAGACGTGCTATGGTACTTAACTTAGAGGAAACCAATCCGGCAGGCTGGGAAAACGATAAGGACCCGCATGCGACAGATCGGATGACGGATGCTGTTTTATATGAATTACATGTAAGGGATTTATCCGTGGATCCTGCATCACAAATTGAAAATAAGGGGAAATTTTTGGGCTTGGCGGAAATCGGTACTAAAACACCATCCGGACATCCAACCGGCTTAGATTATATCAAAGAACTGGGTATTACACATCTGCATCTGCTTCCGTCTTTTGACTATGGCTCTGTTGATGAAGCAAACCTTTCTGTGCCACAGTTTAACTGGGGTTATGACCCGGTGAACTATAATGTACCGGAAGGCTCTTATGCGACAGATCCATACCATGGTGAAGTGCGTGTCAGAGAAATGAAACAGATGATAAAGACACTTCATGAGAATGGCATCAGTGTAGTGATGGATGTGGTCTACAATCATGTACATGATGCGGAAAGTTTCTGCTTTAATGTGCTTGTACCGGGATATTTCTCCAGAATTAATGCAAACGGCATTTATTCAAATGGTTCCTTCTGTGGAAATGATACGGCCTCAGAACGTTCCATGGTGAAAAAATTTATTGTGGATTCCGTAAGCTACTGGGCAGACGAATATCATATTGACGGCTTCCGCTTTGACCTGGCCGGACTGCTTGATACAGAAACAATCAATGCCCTGATAGCAGAAGTGGAGAAAAAGCATCCAAACGTAATCTTTTACGGGGAAGGCTGGACGATGCCAACGGAAGTGACAAAAGAAGGCTATTTAATGGCAACTCAGCTAAATTCCGATAAAACACCGAAATTTGCTTACTTTAGTGATACGATTCGGGATGGGCTAAGGGGCAGCGTATTAAGAGAAGAAGAAACCGGCTATGTTACGGATAATTTTGAGGTAACAGAGCAGATAAAGAAGTGCCTGCTCGGACAGGCAGACTGGTGCAAGTCTCCGTCCCAGACAGTGAATTATGCCTCCTGTCACGATAACAACACGTTGCTGGATCGGATTTCTATTAATATGCCAAATGCTTCTTTTGAAGAAAAAGTAGCCAGAAACAGGCTGGCAGCAGCAATCTATATGCTTTCACAGGGAGTTCCTTTTCTGCATGCAGGAGAAGAAATCCTGCGGACAAAGGTAGATGAGAAAGGAAATTTCGTGGAAAACAGCTACGCATCTTCTGACCGGGTGAATGCTATCAAGTGGAAGACACTGGATGAGAAAATGTATCAGGATACGCTTGCATACTATAAGGGATTGATTCAGTTCCGGAAGGCACATGAAGAACTGCGCTATGCTACAGCAGAAGAAGTCGATGCAAATGCAAAGTTTATGGAAACTCCGGTTGCATCTGTAATCGCATTACAGGTTAAAAATACACTGATGGTATTTAATCCATCCATGGAAGCAGTAGAAATAGAACTGCCGGAAGGAACCTGGGATGTCTGCGTGAATGCAAAGAAAGCAGGAACAGAATGTATTGAAACAATAGAAACAGGAAAGGTTACTGTTGATGCAATTTCTGCCATGGTTCTTGTAAATAAGTCTCTTTAATAGTAAAATGGGTGATAGGATGAATTATTCGGGAATAAAAACATATTCAATTGAAAACGGAACCGGAATCCGGGTATCTTTATTTGTTTCCGGCTGCAGACATCATTGCAAAGGATGCTTTAATGAGGAAACCTGGGATTTTAACCATGGGGAACCTTTTACAGAAGAGGTGGAAAATCAGATTATAGAGGCGATGAAACCGGATTATATGGCAGGAATTACGTTATTAGGCGGAGATCCTGCGGAACCGGAGAATCAGGCAGCGTTACTGCCTCTTTTACGTCGGATAAAAACGGAAT
>CAMGET010000262.1 GCA_946055175.1 uncultured Roseburia sp. | reverse complement strand
CTTCTCATTTTCTCCGCCCTGCTTATTGCTTAAGTTTGCAATATTTTCCATACAAGGGGTCTCAATCGGTGTAAAACCAAAACTTCTGTAGGTTTCTTTAATTACAGATTGTACATAATCGCGTACCTGCATTTCCTCCGGTAAAATATCCTTCATGCCGTTGACCGGTTTCTTACTTAATGCCATGAAATTTCCTCCATTTTCCTAATCTTACGTTCTATCATCTCATCAATCCGTTCCAGATAATTCTTGACATCCTTCACGTTTTCTACACGCTCCATGCGCATATCCAATTGTTCGTCTTTTTCTTTTGGCGGGAACACAAACTTTGTGGTTGCCCCTGCACCAAGTGCCATTATAGTCTGTTTCTCCTCCATAATCAAGACATTATATACACCGGCTTTCCCTTTTGTGGCATAGCCGACATTTTCTAAGTTTCCTGCCATGCTCTTCTGGCGGTACAGATAATATGGTTCCAATCCCAGTTCCTTACAGTAACCACAGACTAAATCCATATGTTCCTGTGTATTGACCATTTCATAATCCTTATATTCATCCTTACATATATTAAGGCGTGCTGCACGCTTTAGTGCAAGGGAATGAACTGTCAGATTATCCGGTTTTAACACCTTGATTTGTTCCATCGTATTACGAACATCTTCAATGGTTTCTCCGGGCAAGCCTAAGATTAAATCCATATTAATGTCATCAAAGCCAAGCTCTCTTGCCAATTCATAGCTTTTTACCGTCTGTTCCACCGTATGGTGTCGTCCAATCAGCTTTAAGGTATCATCCTTCATAGTCTGAGGATTAATGGAGATTCTGGTAATGCCCCATTTTCTTAAGACCTCTAACTTTTCTCTGGTGATACTGTCCGGTCTGCCTGCTTCCACTGTAAATTCCACACAGTCTGACAAGTCAAAGCTACACCTGATTTTTCGCATCAGCCGGTCTAACTGATACGGTTCTAGGGTAGTTGGTGTTCCCCCGCCTATATAAATAGAGTTCAAATGCTTGTGATAAAATTTAGCTGCTACAAATTCAATTTCCTTTTCCAAAGCCGTTAAATAGGCATCCACCTGACTTCTCCATGCCGCCAGTGGATAGGAAGTAAAGGAACAATATAAGCAGGTGGTCGGGCAGAATGGAATTCCTATGTAAAGGCTGTAACCATTTTCATAGTCAATCTTCTCTAAAAGCTTCAACTCCCGCTCTGCAATTGCAATGGATAAATCAATCTTTTCATCCGATGCAAAATAGGCATCCTTCATGTAATTTACAATTTCTTCGCGTTTCTTTCCTTCTTCCAAAAGCTTCATCGGTATCTTTGTCGGTCGGATTCCCGTTAAGGTTCCCCATGGGAGTTCCTTTCCGGTATAGTGAACCAGTAACTGATACAAATGCTGCTTTAACCGGTTTTTCGTCTCCTTCCGGTCAGAGAAATCTACCGCAAACTCCTCCGACTGTTCACCGTTCTCATCCTTTAGTGTAATGTGAATATAGTCCGGCGCATAATCAATATTCATGCGAAAAACCGCATCCTCTTCGTATTCCTTTTCTTCCGCTGTAGCACTGACATTTTCTTTTGGGAAAAATGCCTTTATCAGCGAATGAATGTCATATTCAAATTCCGGTTGGTTTAATTTTGCTATAATCATATTCGTTTCTTTCTGTTTATAAAAATGGATTGTACATGCGTTCCAATCCGATGGTGGTTTCCTCCCCATGTCCCGTATATACGGCAGTCTCATCCGGCAACGGCATCAGTTTATCTTGGATTGCACGCACCAGCTGCGACGCACTTCCCTTTGGAAAATCCGTCCTTCCAATGGAACCTTGGAAAAGAGAATCTCCGCAAAAGAGTGTGTTCTGATATGGGAAATAATAGCAACAGCCTCCTACTGTATGTCCCGGCGTAAACAGTACTCTGATGTGAAAACCTGCTAAATCAAGCTCCTGTTCATCTCTTACATAGATATCCGCATGATATACATCAGACCTTCCTTCCCAGCCGGACAAATTAAGGCTTGGATTCTCCAGTGTTTCTTTCTCTGTCTCATAGGCATAAATTTTTACATCCAAAAGTCCGGCCAATTCTTCTGCTGCACCTGCATGGTCGAAATGTCCGTGTGTCAACAGTATGGCAGTCGGTTTTAAACCGCCTTCCCGCACTTTTTCTGCCAGTTTTTTTGCACTTGCTCCCGGGTCAATGATAAGAACTTCTTTTGTATCGTCATTAATGGCAAAATAACAGTTTGTGGAAACAGAACCCACCACATACTGTTCAACTCTTAGTGGAACCATAGTACCTCCTTAAAAACCACCGGTGATCAGCCGGTGGTTCTTTCAATGTCAATTACACTGTCTATTTGACGCAACTTTTCAACAAGACTGGTCAGTTCCGATTTTCCTTTGATATTAAAGGAAACATCGATTGTCGCTATGCCCTGCTTATTTGTTTTGGAATGAATCGCATTAATATCAATTCCCCGTTCCGTAAACACCTTAGAAATATCTACCAATAAGCCGGTACGGTTATTGCAGAATATCTTGATATCTGTCAGATATAATCCGCTTTCTCCTGATTCTTCATCGTGCTGCCACTCTGCATCAATCAAACGTTCGCTCTCCATATCAGAAAGATTCATAACGTTGATACAATCGGTACGATGGATGGAAACGCCTCTTCCTCTGGTAACAAAACCAACAATTTCATCTCCCGGTACCGGGCTGCAGCATTTTGAGAAATGGACGGCTACATCGTAGAGACCTTTTACAATAATACCGCTCTTAGAGTGCTTCGGCGCAACCTTGTCTTTAGATTCGGCCACGTTTTCCAAAACCTCTGCATCTGTCATATTGGCAGCATGGTCTTTTTTGTATTCCTCATAAAGGCGGCCTACAATCTGGCCTTCCTTTAAACCTCCGTGCCCAACGGTTGCAAGACAGGCGTTCCAGTCATTAAAACCGTATTTGCGCAATATTTTTTCCTGATATTCCGGTTTATTGATATCCGGGAAGTTAATGCCTTTCGCTTTTGCGTTTGCAATCAAAGCTTCTTTTCCACGAGCAATATTTTCTTCCTTGGATTCACTTCTAAACCATTGGTTAATTTTATTCTTCGCTTGTGTGCTCTTTACAATGTTTAACCAGTCCCGGCTTGGTCCCTTAGAATTTTGAGAGGTAATAACCTCGACCCGGTCACCGTTTTTAATGACATAATCGATTGGCACCAGCTTACCGTTTACCTTAGCTCCTACCATTTTATTTCCGACTGCGGAATGAATACTGTAGGCAAAATCTATCGGTGTAGAACCATTTGGAAGGTTTTTTACATCTCCGGTCGGTGTGAAACAGAAAACAGTATCCGAAAATAAATCTAAGTCACTCTTAAGCATGCTCATGAACTCT
>CAMGET010000261.1 GCA_946055175.1 uncultured Roseburia sp. | reverse complement strand
CCCGCGACCCCGACCTTGGCAAGGTCGTGCTCCACCAACTGAGCCACTCGCGCATCTGTTTTTGTGTCAGACACAAATAGTATTCTACTATCAGACATTTATTTTGTCAACACTTTTTTCAAAAATTTTGTAATGTTATTTTTCCCATCTCATACAATATAATAATCAGTAACCGGAGGAATTTTCGTGAGTGCCAAAACCCAAATCATTGTCCTTCATATGAAAGAAGTTATCTATACTATCGTCTTTGCAGGACTGACTATTTTACTAGTGCTGCTTTTGCTTTATATGTTCCTGCCAAAATCCGGCACGAAAGACAGCACAGAAACTATGAAGTATACTGCGGGAGTCTATACCTCCTCCATCCTGTTTCAAAACAGTGCCCTTGATGTGCAGGTAATTGTTGATGAATCCCGGATTCATTCCATTTCGCTTGTGAACCTTGATGAATCCGTATCTGCCATGTATCCACTCGTAGAACCGGCTTTAGAAGAATTGACCAATCAGATTGTGGAAAAACAATCCTTAGAAAACATCTCCTATTCAGCAAACAGCCAATACACCTCGCAGATGCTCCTAAATGCAATTGAAAGCGCCTTGGAAAAAGCTGCCATCCCAGTTGATTCCGAGAAGTAAATGCGGCACTACATAAAAAAGGCCATCCAAATCCTTACGGAAATGGATGGTCGCCTTTCACCTTACTCAGCATCCAAGCTTGTCATATAATCGTTAATTGCAGACATATCTGTATAGATAGTCTCTAACGGCTTATTGTTCTGATATGCCTGATATCCGGAAACACCTGCCCAACCAAGCACTGCTACTGCTACTAAAACAGCAGCTGCTACACTAAGCACATGTTTTCTTTTTTCTTTTGCTATGATTGCTTTACGATTCTTTTTTTCTTCTTTATATCGATCTACCTTTGCCTGACTCATAAGAAATCTCCTTCATCATATTTACTGAGTGCTATTATAGACTCTTTTTATCTTGTTGGCAAGCTTTTTTCCATAAGCATGCCGGTAAACACTGCGATATTCCTCGAAGTCCAGACTGCATCCATAACCAAGCACTTCCATATTGGTGCCAAACAGATGCACCATCAGGTTCATTTCCGTCATACCGTTTTTTTCGTAAAACTGTTTTCTCCTCTGTCTCTGACTAAGATTGCCGCAGTCCTCATATACGCTCTCGACTTCCAAGAAAAACTGCCGGCCTGAATAATATGCCTGTAATGCTTTCAGTGCCTCGGAACCGACACCCTTTCCACGCAGGTTTTCATCAATGGCAAAGTAATCCAGCAGCACCAGATTTTTTGCATTCATCGTAATTGCAAGACCTGCAAAGGTATCGTTTTCCTTAAGATACCACATATCCGCTTTTCCCTGTTTATTCTTGAGCCGGATGAGCCAAAAAGGCTTTCTCTCACATTCCGGGAATGCACGTTCATAAAGCATATGTATTTCCTTCCACTGTGCTCTTGTTGTAGCCTTTACAAGTTGCATAATAACCCTCCGTTTCTGTAAGCATTTAACGATTATAGCATCGGTCATCTAATTTCGCAATGCCACTTCCATTTATTTCATAAAGATTTCATTATTTATAAAAATCTCCTCCTTGCGTGTGACAAAAAATCTGATTATAATGGTTCAAGAAGTATAATGAAGTGAGGTATTTACATGAATAAAAAAGATATCTTAGAACTAAAACGACGCCTTAGCAAGAATGGCTGTACCTTTACCCGTGTATGTGGCTGTTACGTAGATGCAGACCATAATAAAGTAACAAAAATTGCGGAAACTTTCCTTAATTTAGAGGATGAAGAGTTTTTCAAATATTTGGACATTGCCAAAAAAGTGCTCTCCGGTACGATTGGAAATAATATTCTTAAGTTGGAGTTTCCACTGGCAGAGGAAGCCGCCGGCGGAAGGCAGCAGTTTTTAATGGGACTTCGTGAAAGTAAACTAAAAAATGATGACCTGTTGGACGCATTCTACGACCAAGTGATTGAAAGCTATGACTATGTCGGCAACTATCTGATTTTACTGTTCCATGACGTCTATGATGTTATTACCAAGACATCTGATAATGATAAATTAGATGAATCCGAAGAAGTATACGAATATCTTCTTTGCGCCATCTGTCCGGTAAACCTGACAAAACCGGGGCTTGGCTATCTTGCAGAAGATAACCGTATCGGCCCGCGTATTCGTGACTGGGTCGTTGGGGTTCCGGATACCGGTTTTGTATTCCCGGCATTTACGGACCGAAGCAGTGATATTCACTCTGTCATGTTCTATACCAGAGATACCAAAACTCCACATTCTGAATTTATGGAGAGTGGTCTCGGCTGCAATACCCGTCTTACTGCTACCGAGAAAAAATTAACATTTCAGGAGATTGTCCGAGATGTCATCGGAAGTGAAGGTGAAGAAAGTGATGCGCTATATATGGACATCCACGAAAATATTTTTGACCGGATTGACATTCCGGTCGAAGAGGATGTGGAACCTGTTCCTGTCATTATGACACCTTCTACTATTGAAGAAGTATTAAACGAAAGCGGTCTGAATGAAGAACAAACCGCAGAAATCAAAAAGCATTATGAAGAAGCTTTCTCTCCGGAGGACCTTCCAACCGCAGATTATCTTGCGGACCAGAAACTTGTGGAAGCCAATGCAAAACGAAAGGACCGTCTGGAACTAATCGGTCAGGTTGAAAACTTAAAGCAACAATTAGAAGCCACCCGCGCTCTTCCTGTTACCGAAGGGGATGATGAAGATGACGTCCCCGCTGTCAAAACCTATGATGTGATTCTTCGTGTAAAACCTGAAAAAGCCGCTCAGATTCATTCTGAGATGATTAACGGTCAGAAATGTCTCGTCATTCCTATGGAAGAAGATGAGCATGCTGCCATTAATGGCGTTAACACCACTATTTAAAATATATCCATTCAAGCATTATTTAATGTAGAAAAAGCACATCCATTTTCAACGTGATGTGCTTTTCCTTTACTTATTATCCATTAACGAGTTATGAAATTTTTCTTTTTTAATACCACAACAGAACCTGCTGCAACACCTAATAATGCAATAATCAAAATAATCATTACAACATTACTATTTGTCGCTTCGGTACCTGCTGCAAGTGGAGTCTCCTCCTCAGCAATCTGTGTATCTTCAGAAGCAACTTCTTCTGCGACCTCTTCTACCACAATTTCCTCTACTGTTGTCTGTATTTCTTCATTCTGCTCGTCTGAACTATTTTGTGTCTCTGATGCAGTTTTCACCGGCACACTGATTCTTGAAGGTATACTTGTCGTATTCTCTTCGCTCAGTGATTCTTCTATATCTGGTAAATTTGATGTACCAGGTTTATCAGATATACTCGGCACTTCTTTTTCTGTCTTCACAAGAATAACGGTTCCT
>CAMGET010000260.1 GCA_946055175.1 uncultured Roseburia sp. | reverse complement strand
TAATTCAATTTCTTTTGCAATTGTCACACCATCATTTGTGATAAGCGGAGCTCCGTAGGATTTATCTAAAACTACGTTTCTTCCTTTTGGTCCAAGTGTAACACGAACTGTATTTGCTAATTTATCAACACCGGCACCTAATGCTGCTCTTGCTTCTGAGCCATATTTAATTTCCTTTGCCATATCAATCTACCTCTTTCCTATATTAAGCTTCTACTACTGCTAAAATATCATTCTGTTTTACGACAATGTATTCTTCACCGTCTAATTTTACTTCGGTTCCTGCATATTTGGAATAAATGACCTTCTGTCCAACACTTACCTGCATGGTAACTTCTTTTCCATCTACCATTCCGCCGGGTCCGACTGCAATTACTTCTGCCTCCTGCGGTTTTTCCTGTGCACTGCTTGTAAGAATAATTCCGGACTTTGTAGTCTCTTCTGCTTCACACTGTTTTAAAACAACTCTGTCTCCTAATGGTACTAATCTCATGATAATTCCTCCTGTCTTTCTATTATTAGCACTCATTTCTTTTGAGTGCTAACCGATAGTCCTATGATATGTTTTTGCCTATAAAACCGCAACTGAATATATTCCCGTTTATTTCTATATTTTCCATTATTTTCTCTGATATTCTCTCTTTTTCTCGTTTTTTTATATTTTCGCAGGTTTTATTTATTTTTTAGAATTTCGCGATTCTATTTTTTCTTTTACATATTGTTTGACTGCCTGATTGGTTGTCTTCCATAATAGTTTTACTGCTTCAGCCAAAAGTTTTTGTGTTTCTTCCGGCAATGACTTTTTGAGTTTCATCGCCTCCTGGATATCCTTAAACTTGATACGTGCCAAATCGTCTACTGTCCTGATATTCAAATCTTCCAAAATTTCAAAAATGGCATTCACAATTTCTTCTCTCTCGTGCATATCCAGTTCTGCTATCCAGGCTCTCATCGTTTCATCAAATAAAAGGCTCTGTTCCGCCACACGGTCAGTATAAACAAATTTTGTTCCAAGCACTTCCCAAGACATGGCATCATGCTGTCCAACCCCGATATTCGTGCTCTTTACTACCTCAAATTTCTCTTCATGTTCCAAAATAAGCCCTACAATGCTTGACTCCGGAATAATGGTCTTAATCTTCGGTATCAATTCCTGATATGCTTCGCTTTCCACCATTTCTTTGCTAAATCCCGGACCGTAGTTGCTGTAAACGGATATGATTTTCCTCTTAATGGATGCCTTACAATGTACAGAACCATAAACTGCAAGATTGCCGCCTTTTGAATGACCACCCACACGCACCTTCCACTGACCGATTCCTACCATATGGTTTAAATAGGCTACTGCCTTTTTCTGTCCGGGTGTGGCAGAAAGATATCCCATATTAAAATTTTCTCTCCAACCGACAATCGTATCATCTGTTCCGCTAAATGATACAAACAGACTTTTATCACTTAAATAAATACAGACAACGGAAAACTGGGATTGTTCTTTTAAACTGATATCATTCACATAACCGCCCAGTGTGGCATTTTTAAAACGTTCGGATTCAGCCAGTTTCTTTAAAACATACATTGCTGTTTTGGTCATGGAAATTTTTTCCATAATTTTCTGTTCATCATGCGTACGGAAAAAAATGCTGGATGCATCCTTAATGCTGATGCACTCCTTGCTCTCCGGTCCGGGTACGATTCCTCCCAGGTCCACATATGCAAGCTGCGATAATAATAAATTGTCTACTTCATTAAACGGAGACTGTGCAAACGTCAAGTCTCCTCTCCAGTCCAGATAATCCATTATATTTGCCATATCATCACATCCTATTCTGTCATAATCTATATTAGACCAAAATAAATCAGTCCATTTGCAATTCCATCTTCATCTACTTTTGTTGTCACATAATCTGCAATTGCCTTTGTTTCGTCTGTCGCATTCCCCATTGCTACTCCGTGCGCCACAAATGCAAGCATTTCATGGTCATTTTCGCTGTCACCAAAGGCATAGGTATCTTCCGGTGCAATTTCAAAAAGCTCACATACCTTCTTAATTCCGGTTGCTTTACTATGTCCTGCCGGAATAGCTTCGAACACCTTATCATCTGTATGAACAATCAGTTCAAATTTGGGACCTAAATCTCTTTTTAACCTATCTAAATCAACACCAACTGTACTGGCACTGAATTTATTCATTGCAATCTCTTCGATATTTTCCGGAATGATATGCACATCTTCTCCCAGTTCATGCCTTAAATATACCACAAACGGGTCATCAGCAAAATCATCCGGATTTACATAGATATAGTCCGGACCTTCCAAAACAATAGGAAGTTTCTGTTTTTTTGTCACCTCAAGAATATGTGCTACCATCTCTGTCGGTAATAACTCTTCAAAAACAACTTCTTTATGAAAATCAATATGTGTCCCGCAGGAAGCAATGACACCATCAAATCCTATTCCTAATAAATCCTTGTTTCGTATGCACGAACGACTTCTTCCGCTGCAGATAAAAGCCAGATGTCCGTTTTCACGTAATTTTCTTACAGCCTCTCTGGTGCTTGGTAGAATCTCGCATTTACTGTTCCATAACGTTCCGTCAATATCAAAAAATACTGCTTTTTTCATTTCTTACAACCTCTTTTTCACATACGTATGTAGCTTATTATATCGTTTTTTATAGCAGTTGTCATTTGAATTTTTTCCTAAATTTATATAAAAAAGGAACACAGTTTTTACTGCATTCCTTTTTTACTACTGATACATCTTTTTCAATTCTTCATAATTTTGTGCTGTAATCAACGCTGTAGACTCAATCCCTCTAAACTTTACAATATAGGTCCATCGTCCGTATGGTTCAATCTTTGAAATCATAGACAAATTAATAATGTAGGATTTGTGGCAACGCATAAATTCCTTTGTTGACAGTTTTTCTTCTATCTCTCCAAGTCCGATAGAAGTACGATAAGTTTCATCCTTTGTAATAATTTGTGTCACACTTTCTACCCGCTCCACCATAATAATGTCTTTTTTATCTACGAAAGAAATCTGTTCTTTCCCTTTGATTAATAGCTTTTCCTTATACTGCTCCAAATGTTCCGATCCGGTCTGTGCCTTTTCTTCCTCATAATGATTATCACGGATTCTGTTAAGGGTCTTCACAACACGCTCCACATTAAATGGCTTCACCAGATAATCAAAAGCATAGATTTCAAATGCATTTGCCATATATTCACTATGTGCCGTTGCAAACACAACCTTAAGCTTAGGGTTTAAGGCAAGGAGCACTTTTACGCACTCCAGGCCGCTTTCCCCATTTAAATCAATATCTGCAAATACCACATCGGCTTTATACTTTGTATATTCTGTGACTGCACCTGTAAAATCTCCGGCTTCTGCCACCACCTCAAATCCGTCCTGCTTTTCAACAATTTTA
>CAMGET010000259.1 GCA_946055175.1 uncultured Roseburia sp. | reverse complement strand
ATTTGTTTTGCAGTTACCCGCATATTTGCCGACATATCTCGCACTAGGATAGTACGGAAGGACATCCGCCGAATTTTCGATAATCCTTCCCCTCGTGAACCTGTCATACAACAGGTGCTTGGCGCTAAAAGGAATCCATATGCCTGTTCTTTTACTACAGAATTACGTATCTGAAAATAGAACGATATAAAGTTTTCAATGTGCGACTCCAGTAACTATACTATAATACGCAAAGAAAGTCCAGTAAGTTGCTTTTAAACTTACCGGACTTTCTGTTATTTACAATTATTTCACTTCTACGGTCCAACCGTACTTATCCTCTAGTCTGCCCCACTGAATGCCTGTTAAAGTATCGTAAAGCTTCTGTGTCAGTTCGCCGATTTTAAAATTGTTAATTGTCACAACATCATCTTTATAGCGCAGTTCGCCAACCGGAGAAATAACAGCTGCCGTACCTGTACCGAATACTTCTTCCAGTGTTCCGTCATGTCCGGCTTTCATCAAATCATCTATGGAAAGCCTTGTCTCATTTACCTTATAGCCCCAGTCTCTTAACAAATGAATCATGGAATCTCTGGTAACGCCCGGAAGAACCGTTCCTTCGATTGGTGCGGTATAAATTTCACCTGCAATCTTGAACATAATATTCATGGTTCCTACTTCTTCGACATATTTACGATGTTCACCGTCTAACCAAAGTACCTGTGAATATCCCATTTTCTCTGCTTTTACCTGTCCTAAAATAGAACCTGCGTAATTACCGCCGCATTTTGTAAAGCCTGTTCCGCCTTTTACCGCACGAACCAGTTCATCTTCTACTAAAATCTTAACCGGGTTAATTCCTTCTGCATAATAAGCGCCAACCGGGCAACAGATAATCATAAATTTGTAAGATGATGCCATATGAACACCTAGTGCAGATTCCGTTGCAAACATAAACGGGCGGATGTAAAGAGATGTTTCCGGTTCTGAAGGAACCCAGTCTTCTTCTACCTTAACAAGAGCTTTTACTGCTTCTACAAACATCTCTACCGGGAATTCCGGCATACATAATCTTTCATTGGAACGAATCATTCTCTTTGCATTCATTTCCGGACGGAACAACTGAATCTTTCCTTCTGCGGTTCTGTATGCTTTCAAGCCTTCAAATGTCTCCTGCGCATAATGTAATGTCACACAAGCCGGATCCAATGTAATCGGTGCATGAGGCTCAATTCTTGCATCATGCCAGCCTTCTCCCTTTGTCCAGTCCATAACAAACATATAATCTGTCATGTACTTTCCAAAACCGAGATGCTTCCAATCCGGTTTTTCCTTTAACACTTCTCTTTTTACAAATCTGATATCCATAATGTCTATCCTCCAGTTTCCCTCTTCGGAATTCATTTCTGAAACACATTATGATACTTTCTTTTTGCACTGTCAAGATTATTCCAAGAGCTTATATTTACTATTCCCTAGCGCGATAATACCTCGATTATTTCCCCTACATACATGGTATGAAGGTCGCCGTCTGCGTACCATTTTTCTTTGATTTCCGATGAAGCAAAGGTATCTTCCGTAATTGGTACTGCAGCCATTTTCTGGCAAAGCAGCACCAGATTTGCCTCATCCACATAAGGAATCCCATGTGCATAAGCAGGGGTTAGTCCTGCCTTTTCAAACTTATTTTCCTCTCTTCCGGAATGCGCACCGCAATAACTTAATGCCGGACGATACTGTTCATTTAAAAAGCTGACAGAGAAAAAGTCTCCCTTGTCAATAAATTCCTTGGTATATCTGGAATCACGGATAAAAATGTAGGCAACATTTTTTCCCCAGAGGACACCGACACCGCCCCAGCTTACGGTCATGGTGTTTGCCTTTTTTTTGTCCCCTGCCGTAACCAGTGCCCATTCTTTTCCGATTTTTAAGAATGGATTAATCTCTAACAAGTCAATTGGAAATGGTTGAAATGTATGCATATGCAAAACTCCTTTCTTGCTCTTTTCTTATTTTACTACTATTTTTGCCATTTCAGACATTATTTTTTGGGATAACTGCTTCATATCCTCTTTTACAACCTTACATACTTTACGGTCATAGGTATATAAACCGTTTATTTCGTCTTCCACGTCACTTAGCTGTGTATAGACACAGCCGCAGACACCTTTATCGATTCCCGGAAGAATCATCGCTTCATACATGTCAGTAATCATCTTTGTCAATGTTTTAGCATCCTTAGCACCGCCATAGCCGTAGGTATTATATTTACTATAGTAGTGTCCCTCTTCCACTGAAGAATAACCACCGCACTCTGACACCAGAAGCGGACGTTTCTTTACCTCTAAATCAATCGTCTTAAAATAAATATGCTCGCTGTCAAAATCATTTTTTTCCTGTGCAAACCATCCGGAAGTACTGTCAACCAACCGGCTGTCATCCAGTTCTTTTACCATATCATACATGGCATCACTTTCAAACTGTCCCCAACCTTCATTAAATATGGTATAGGAAATGATACACGGATGATTGTAAAGATGCCTGATTGTTTTCTTCGTATGCTTCTTAAAGATTTCTCTGGTTCTGTTTTCTCTTCTTCCGGTATCTTTTCTGTCCTTCATTCCAATGGTAGGAAGGGCGGTATCCCATAAAAACGAATATCCTCCGTTATTTACCATATCCTGCATCACAAGCATTCCATGCTTATCGCAATAATAGTAAAAGATTTCCGGCTCTATTTTAATATGCTTCCGCAAGAAATTATATCCCAATTCCTTCATACGGAGTATGTCTCTCTCATATTCCTTTGGTTCTGCCGGAAGAAAAATACCATCCGGATAATATCCCTGGTCCAAAACTCCATGCAGAAAAACCGGTGTGTCATTTAAGCAGACACGATTTACACCGCTAACATTTTGAATATTGATAGTTCTTAAGGCAAAGTAAGAACACACTTCATCCTCGGCAGTCATAATCTTCATATCATACAGATACGGTTGCTCTGCGGACCATAATTTGGGCCGGTAGCTGCTGCCATCTGCACAAATATGTTCTGTCAGCTGAATTCTGCCGCTTGTTCCCGCAAACTGTTTTGTATAAGTCTCTCCGTTTGATAGCGAAACAACGACTGAAAATCCATCTATGCCATCGCCTTTTATCGCAAGGTCAATTCCTTCCAAATCCGGTTTGATTACCACTTTTTCGATATAATGCTCCGGCACATTTTCCAGCCACACACTCTGCCAGATGCCGCTTACCGGTGTATACCACATACCACCGCGTTTTTTGCACTGCTTTCCATATGGATACTCTTTTGACAGGGTATCTGTAACCTTCACTGTGATTTTATTTTCTTCATCACGTGATATAAGCTCTGTCACATCTACTGTGAATGGCAGATAACCACCCTTATGTACTCTGGCAAACTTATCGTTTATCCACACTTCTGCCACCTGGTCAGCCG
>CAMGET010000258.1 GCA_946055175.1 uncultured Roseburia sp. | reverse complement strand
GTCTGTCTCCCTGCGGACGTCTCTCGCCCTGCGGTCTGTCTCCCTGCGGACGTCTCTCGCCCTGCGGTCTGTCTCCCTGCGGACGTCTTTCACCCTGCGGTTTGTCTCCCTGCGGACGTCTTTCGCCCTGCGGTCTGTCTCCCTGCGGACGTCTTTCACCCTGTGGACGTTCTTTCCGCTGCTCCATCTGTGCATATACATTTTCTACCGGCTTTTTAAATACCCGTTCCTGTGCAGTTGCATTTGCAGGAATTTCAGGTACCGGTTCCTTAGTTGGCATAGTTTCTGAGGCAGCCGATGTATTTGATACCGGTTTTGCATTTGGATTAATTAGGCTGTCAAAATATTTTCGCATGTCATTTCCGGACATGGTCTTAGCCTGTGTCTCATTATTCTGTGGACGTCTTTCACCCTGTGGTCTGTCTCCCTGTGGGCGTCTTTCACCCTGCGGTCTGTCTGGTCTTCCCTGTCCCGGACGTCTGTTTCCATTTCGCATTCCGCCACCTTGTTTGCTGTACTGGGCATTAAAAACTGCCGTAATATTTTTCTTTTTGGGTTTTGGAGCTTCCTCTACCGGATTTTCAGCCTTTACAGGTTCCTCTTTTGGAGTTTCCTTAACAGGTTCTTCCTTAAGCGGAGCAGCTTTTTGGAATTTTTTCCGCACAATTTCCTGTGCTGCATCTTCCACATTGCTTTGCGCTGCCTTTACTGCATATTCTGTATTTGCTAATGTTTCTATTATATCCTTTGAATTAATTTCTAATTCTTTTGCAAGTTCATGAACTTTCATTTTTGCCATATATTCTGACTCCTCCATTATTCAGTTGTTTTGCTCTTTATCTTGTCTTCGATATTTTTTGCGAAGTTTTCACTATTAACTGCTAAGGAAGCACGAAATTCTTTTCCGATTGCATGACCTATCATCTCTTTTTCAGAATAAACATACATTGGTACTTCATAAAAGGTTGTCATGTCACGAAAATGTTTTTTCGTATTTTCCGAAGCATCTCCTGCTACAATGACAAGAAAAGCCTTGCCTTCTTTGACCGATTTTTCCGTAGAAAACTCACCACTTGCAATCGCTCCTGCTTTTGCCGCAAGTCCTAACATAGATAGTACTTTATCTGGTTTCAAGTTCTCCCATCTCCTTTGCTAACATTTCATAAACCTCTTTCGGAATTGGCATTTTAAAGGAGCGTTCCAATCCTCTGCTTTTAATTGCTTTTTCTAAGCAGCTGCTCTTGGGACAGATATAAGCACCACGCCCATTCATTCTTCCGGTTGTATCTAATAAGATTACTCCTTCTGCGTTTTTTATGATACGTGTCATTTCCTTTTTTGACTTCATTTCACCGCAGCCAATACACTGTCGCATCGGTATCTTTTTATTGGTCATCTGTTTCGCCTCAATCTTCTAACAATTTTTATTCGCCATCTTCCTCATATCCGTCGTAATCCTCGTCGTAATATTCACCATCGTAATCTTCTTCATAATCAAAGAAATCTCCGGATTCTCTGGCCTGTGTCTCACTCTTAATATCAATCTTAAATCCCGTTAATCTTGCTGCAAGTCTTGCATTCTGTCCTTCTTTACCGATCGCAAGTGATAACTGGTAATCAGGAACTACAACCTTTGCAGACTTTTCATCAGCATCTGCAATGACCGAAATTACCTTTGCCGGACTTAAAGCATTTTCAATTAACATTGCCGGATTTTCGTTCCAGGTAATGATATCTATTTTTTCACCGCGAAGTTCATTTACGATTGCATTTACTCTGGCACCATTCATACCGACACATGCACCTACCGGATCAACATCCGGATCATTTGACCATACAGCAATCTTGGTTCTGCTTCCGGCTTCACGGGCTATTGCTTTAATTTCTACTATTCCTTCACGAACCTCAGTTACTTCTGATTCAAATAAACGTTTTACCAGTTCAGGGTGTGTTCTGGAAACTAAAATCTTTGGTCCTTTCGAGGTTGATTTTACCTCAAGAATATATAGCTTAATACGCTCTGTTGGTTTAAATACCTCGCCCTTTACCTGTTCATTTTCAGTAAGAATCGCATCTACCTTACCAAGATTGATGCTTACGTTCTTTCCGATATAGCGTTGTACAATACCTGTTACAATATCTTTTTCTTTGCTGTAATATTCATCAAATAAGACTTTACGTTCTTCTTCACGTATTTTCTGTAAAATTACGTTTTTAGCGTTCTGAGTTGCAATACGTCCAAAATCCTTTGAAATTACTTCTACATTTACGATATCGCCGATTTCATACTTAGAGTCAATCATTTTAGCATTCACTAAACTGATTTCTTCTACCGGATTTTCTACTGTCTCTACTACGGTTTTCTTCTGGAATACCTGATATTCACAAGTATCCGGATTAATTAATACCTCTACATTGTCAGCTGAGCCAAAATGATTTTTACATGCAGTCATAAGGGAATCCCCAATCGCCTGCAGTAATGTCTCTTTACTGATATTTTTCTCTTTCTCCAATATTGTTAACGCTTCTAATAACTCATTATTCTTTGTCATTTTTATATTCCTCCTATATTTTATTTGTTATTTTCACGCGGCTTAAAAATCAAATGCTAATCGGATAAGTGCAATATCTGTTTTATTAAATGTTATTTCACATCCATCCTCTTGCTCTATTGTTACAGTCTTTTCGTCATATGCTTTCAAAAGTCCATAAAATTCTTTTTGATGATCGATTGCCCGGTAAGTTCGAATCTCTAATTCCTTACCCATGCTTCTTACGTAATCTTTTTCTTTTTTCAATGGCCTTCCAAGGCCCGGTGAACTTACTTCAAAGACATAAGAATCTTCTACATAATCTTCTCTGTCAAGGATTTCATTCATCTCTCTGGAAACATCTACGCAGTCGTTGGATGTGATACCACCTTCTTTGTCGATATAACATCTCAAATACCATGTACCGCCTTCCTTTACATATTCAACATCTACTAATTCAAAGTTGAATCGTTCCAGAATGGGAGTAATGAGTTCCTCGGTGCGTGCCTCATACATCTCTTTTTTTGACATGTGTACACCTCATCTTCCTTCCATATTCAGTTTTATTACAACCCTTTAACGTGAATTGAGAGAGGGCTTTCGCTCTCTCTCAATCTAGTCAACGTGTTTACATAAATTAATGTAACATTAAAATACTTAAAAAGCAAGGGTTTTTCTAAATTTTCTTTATCTTAATTCAAAATTTTCTCAAAATCAGTTCATTCTTGGCTTTCTTGAATTTCACGCATATGAATTTCTTCCGGTTCATGTTCTCCGTATATATATTCTAATTCACTTGGCAGTTCAAAATAATAGTCAATATATTCTTTAAACCAGGGTTCCTGATAAAGTGTTGTAGCGGCATACGAATCGTTTGGATATTTTTTTAAATATACAGACGTCACCTTTTTCCCTTGTTTTAAATCGTCTTTTG
>CAMGET010000257.1 GCA_946055175.1 uncultured Roseburia sp. | reverse complement strand
AAGGTCAATTTCATTATGTTCAATCTGAGCACCAAGCTGCTGTGCTCCGCCAAGATGTCCTGCTAAATATTTATGAATATTTAAATTCGTAACTTCTTCAATGAGTCTTCCTGTAGTTCCGGTTGCAAACAATTCGTTTTTGCATAAAATCCCACGATATGCTATACAAAAATTCTGCATCAATTTCTTTTTTGAGTCATGTGCGATAAGTCCAATATTCATCGAAGTTAACCCTCCATTTAGTGTTTTCGAGCCTGTAGACCCACATTTAAAACAAATCCCATACCTATATAAAGTGACCACAAGGATGTAAGTCCATAGCTGACAAAAGGAAGCGGAAGTCCGGTATTTGGCAATAAACCACTAGTTACGGCAATATTAATTGCACTTTGAAAACCAACTAAAGCAGCCATGCCGCAACAGATTAATTTTCCCGCAGTATCTTTTGCTTTTCTAGCAATAAATATACACTCAATTGTGATGAAAAGCAAGAGGAGAATAATACATACAGTGCCAACAAAGCCAAGTTCTTCCCCTGCTACAGAAAAAATAAAGTCTGTTTGCGGTTCCAAAATAAATTTACCATTTTTTACAGATGTTGCTTCCGCATTATTTAACCCTTTTCCCCATAACTGTCCTGAACCAATTGCCATAATGGAGTTCTGTTGTTGGTAAGCTTCATCCGGGTACAACTCCGGATAAAGCCATGCCATAACACGTTTCACCTGATAGCTTCTAATAAATGGCAGCCTGTCCTGTATCAGTAATGTAAATAAAATGATAAAAGATGGTATACACACTGCTAATACTCCAACAACCAGTTTATAGCTGATTCCGGTTACAAAAATTAAAGTAACGAATATAAGCGCAGTCGTAATAGTTGTCGATAAATCAGGTTGTTTTACAATAAGTAATAATGGAGCTGCCGCCAAAACCAAAGATGCAAAAACAATTTTTGGCGAGTTGATTTTTTCTTCATATTTCATAAAGAAAAAAGCAAAGAATAAAATAAGTAATATTTTAGCTAGTTCTGATGGTTGAAAACGCATAAATTTAAGGTCAATCCAACGCTGTGCTCCACCGGAACTGTCACCAAATACCAGAACTGATAAAAGCATAAAAATCATAAATGCATAAATCAGCCAAGAAAATTTTAATACAAATTTGTAATCAATAAGCGACACAAAAATCATTAAAACGATACCGCTTATCATTCCAATCAACTGTTTATTCATCAAAGAAGGCCTTGCACTACCTACCAGTAAAACTCCAATTGTATTTAATGTAATAACGAAAAACACTAATATGAATTTATAATTCGATAACTTATATTGTTTTAACATAGTTCCTTCTTTTTGTACTCTTTCAAAATAATTTTTATATTCACGTTATCCGGTTCAATGTCTACGTATTTTAGAATAACATTTCCTACTTCTCTACGAATGGATGACATTGTTTCTTCATCAATTTCACATTTTTCTTCAGACAGAATATTTTTTAAACGTTGTAATGCAACAACACCGGAAGAATCTCTTTTCATATCATTTCCCTCCTGCCTGAAGTTTTCAAATTTAAGAAAAACCTGAGATGATTTTTCTTCTTTTTTTCTTCTAAAAGAGGAATTTCCTCGCCATTAATACGTCTGCAGATATTTTCATAACAATATTCTGCTTTGCCTCGTTTCCCATAAACAGGCTCTCCATGGTTTTGCGAAATAATTATTTCAGAATCTTCCACAACAACCCCTAGCAGTTCTGTTTCCAATAACTCTGTCACATCTTCTATCCGCAGCATATTTCCTTCTCTTGCCATTTGCTCATGATACGCATTAATCAACAAAGAAATACGTATTGCCGCGTTCTTCTTTAAAATACGAAGCACACAATCTGCATCATGAACAGCTGCTACCTGTGGTGTTGTAACAACAACTACATGGTCTGCACCACAAATAGCCAATTCAAAACCATCGTCAATTCCTGCCGGAGAATCAATAAGAATATAATCATACTCAAGCTTTAATTCTTCAATCAGATGTATCATCTGTGCCTTACTTAATTTTGTATGCTCTTTTATGCAGGCCGATGGGATAATATATAGATTCGGGAATCGCTTATCTCGGATTAAAGCTTGTTTCACCCTACATCTTCCTGTCAGTACATCTACCAGATTATACATAATCCGGTTTTCCAATCCCATTACTACATCAAGATTGCGTAATCCGATATCCGTATCTATCAGTACAACCTTTTTATCTAACTGTGAAAGTCCAACTCCGACGTTTGCAGTAGTTGTTGTTTTGCCAACGCCGCCTTTTCCTGAAGTGAAAGTAATAACTTCACCCATCTGGGAAGACCTCCTACAAATTTATTTATAATAGAATCTACTATTACCGAATTAATCATTTACCGCATTACTTGAACTGTCAATTGTTACCGCCTGTCCATCTAATAATGCATCTTTCTCCTCAACTTCAAAATAATAGGATAAAATATTTCGCGCATAATGTGCAGCATTTGCTGATGTATATCCAAATGGGATTCTTACAGCAATGGAAATTTCCGGATTTTCATAAGGTGCATAACCAATAAACAATGCATGATTTGCACGTTTTAAATCCTGCTGTGCGGTACCTGTTTTTCCGGCAACCGAAATTTCAAAATTCCTAAACTGTGAGGAATTCTGAGCTACCATACGCATTCCCGAATGTATGGCATTCCATCCTGAAGCATCAAGTACATCTATAGTATTTCGAATGGTTGGTTCATAAAAATCTAAAACAGCTCCATTCTTGTCACATACTTTCTTTAAAATTGAATAATTATATACAGTTCCGCTATTTGCAATAGCGGTTACATATCGTGCAAGCTGAACTGTGGTAAAGTTATGATTGCTTTGTCCAATTGCTGCCATAACCGGATATTCATCTGCAATTTGCGGACTGTTTTCTACAATTTCAATTCCGGTTGTTTCATCAAATCCAAACATTGAGGCATATTCTTTAATTTTTTCAATACCAACACTATCACTGTATTTTGTAAGATAATTGTTTGTACTTAAACGATAACCAACTTCATAGAAGAAATAGTTACAGGAGTCTCTGATTGCTTCTGCAACATTAATACTACCGTGACTGGAAGGGTATTTCCAACATTTAGGATGATTGCTTACATTTTCATAAGGTCCTGCATCATATATTTCTGTATTAACGGTAATTACTCCTTCTACAAGTCCTGCAGTTGCAACCACAGGTTTAAAGGTTGAACCGGGTGCTGTACGTTCCTGTGTAGCTTTATTGTAAAACGGATTTGTCAAATCTTTTTGCAAAGAAGCATAATAAGCAGAATCAATTGTGTTTGCCAGCCGGTTATTATCATATCCCGGATAGCTTACTACTGCCAAAACTTCACCGGTTCCTACATTTGTTAACACACAAGAACCGGTACACGGATCTAGCGCTAACTGTGCG
>CAMGET010000256.1 GCA_946055175.1 uncultured Roseburia sp. | reverse complement strand
AACCGCCAAAATCGGTTTATAGCTTCGATACAATGTTAACACATCCGGCGTCTCGATTTCCAGTACTTTCTGCTCTCCGGCATTGCCTAGCTGTTCCAAATGATAAAACTTTTCCGATAGTTCCAATGCACCTATCATACGGGCTGTATTTTTCAGTGCATGCACTTCAATCGTATAATCCCGCAACATACCATCCGCCAGACATTTTTCAATTTTGGATGCCTTCTGGTCAATCAGCTTGTAAAAATCGCCCAGCAAACTGATAAATAATTCCTTCGATCCGGAGTTTTCGATACCTGCGGCTACGTTCAACCCTTCGATCACCGGCAGTTCTTCTGTTTCGCTACCATTCCAAGGTGCCTCTTTGTCTGCTTGCGATTCCGAACTATATATTTTTTCTTCCGGCAGCCACCTACGGATACATCTGCAGATTTCCCGCATCTTAATCGGCTTCGCCACAAAATCATTTAATCCATTCTCACGGAAGCTTTCCTGTGCTTCCGTGGTTGCATTTGCTGTTAGTGCTACAATCGGAAGTTTCTGATAATAGTCACCTTCCAATTCACGAATCGCCTTTGTTGCTTCAATTCCATCCATCACCGGCATCATATGATCCATAAATACAATATCATACTGCTGCTTTTGTACCATCTGTACGGCACATTTTCCGTTTTCTGCCGTATCAATCTGAAGGTGCAATGGTTCCAGCAAACCAATCGCAACCTTTAAGTTCATCTCCGTATCATCCACAATCAGGATTCTTGCATCCGGAGCCGTAAAAGAAATTTCTCTTTCTTTTTCTTCATTATAAGAGATTTCTTCCCGATTAATTGCCTGGCAGAAATTCAGGCTGTACATTGGCTTATGAATAAGTGTTGCATGCTCGCCTGACAAATTTTGCTGCATCGGATTCTGTAAAATACAGAAGGTTGTTTTCCATTCCTCTAACTGCCTTCGTTCTTCCATAGAAACGGCCCCCGGATCATCCGTAAAGAATGTATCAACTTTTTGATCTTCCAAAACAGCCTGTTCCAGTTTGATGTCACAGACGCCATATTCACTTACCAACTTTTCATACTGTCTTAATATCAGTTCATTATCAAACCGGCCGCTAACCACAACCTCTTCTGCCGGTTTTCTTCGAATCTGTGCTGCCGGCTTTTCATTTCGTATCTTCTGTAGGATTGTAAAATAAAAGATACTTCCTTTTTCATATTCACTCTCTACTCCGATGGTTCCTCCCATCAAAGTCACCAATTGTTTGCAAATCGCCAGTCCCAGGCCGGTTCCTTCCTTATACCGGTTCTTTTTTGTATCCACCTGTTGGAAAGAGTCAAATAATTTTCCGATATCTTCTTCCCGGATGCCCTGTCCGGTATCTCTAATCTTAAAAAGCAACTCCACTTCTTCCTTGGACTGCTTTTGAACAGATACTGTCAGTTTCACATATCCGGTTTCTGTAAACTTTATGGCATTGTTCATCAGATTAATCACCACCTGACGAATACGCTGCGTATCACCATACAATTTTGAAGGCAGTGTGGTATCTATATCGTACAAAAGTTCTACATTTTTATCTCCGATTCGGTTTAAGAAAATCATTGATAAATCGTGGAACATGGACATCGGTTCGTAGTCATCTTCAATAATTTCCATCTTACCGGATTCAATTTTCGAAAAATCTAAAATGTCATTGATAATGGTTAGTAAAGCATTTCCCGAACTCTTAATATTATTAAGGTATTCTCTTGTCTGCTCCGGAAGTTCTTCCCGCAGCAAGATGTCCGTCATGCCCACGATAGCGTTCATCGGGGTCCGAATTTCATGGGACATGTTCGACATAAACATAGACTTCGCCTGATTGGCTTCTTCTGCACGTTCTTTTTCCTCTTCCACCCGTTTCAAAAGTTCACACTGTTCTGTCACATCTACCAATAAGAGACTATATCCCTGTATTTTTCCATTCTCATCAATCGGCTCTATTTCCTTTGTATAATGGTGCTCGCCAATATGTATATTACATTCCTTATCTATGAACAATTCCTTGATGTGTTCCGGTAACGGCTGATTTTTAAGTAAGAGGTAAAGCTCCGGAAATGCCTGCTTTGCGCAAGGATTTGCATCCAGATAACCATACAGGCTGTCTGCAATAATAAAAATACTGTCTGAGTGTTCAATCACCCATTCTCTTCCCTGATCTGTTACATTGTAAAATTCACCTTTCAATACACCCAAAATAATAAACAGAATAGAACCCGAAGCAAAAATCGGACGGATATCAATCGGAAGTTTCAAAAGGATGGTCAGACATAGAGACAAGCAGATTATCATCTCTGCACCCACCAGCTTTGCCAGATTGTTTCTCTCCGATTCTATTTTCATCCGAAACATCTGTAATAGCGTATAAATAATCATCCAGAATAGGATGATTGCCAACATGGCATGACGAATCAGATACAGTGGTCCCGGAATCGTCATCATGTAGGTCACACCCCACCTTCCAAGCTTTTCGAATTCCACCATTTTATATACCCAATGAAGCGGATCGCCTATCCACAAATTGCAGACCATTAACACATCCACAAATCCCCAACAAAGCAGGATTACTTTTGTCCATGCTCTGCCTTGTATCTTGAGATAAGTTGCAATAAACACTAAAAAGTATATGTAAAATAGTACACTTCCAATAGACTGCATTTTAAGAGCAATCCATGCTCCTTCTTCCGTTTCCGACCATAGCAGAAGCCAATAGCTGGCATTCATAATCAAACATCCGATGTTCGTAATCATCAGACTCATGTTGGTAAAAACACGGCTCATAGAAGCTTTTATCTGCTCTCTTCGAAACATCACAATACAACCAATTAATGGTATCAGCACTCCCATCAGTTGTACAATTGGAACAATCATTGTTAACCGCATTCTACTACCTCCGCTTTTAAATTAGTCCTAAAATATTATATATCCTAAGCAATAAAAAAACCACCTTAATGTGATACTTACATCATATCACATTAAGATGGTTTTTCACATTCCACTTTTATTCTTCTAACAACATCTGTACACAACCATACATTCCTGCATCATTACCAAGTGAAGCTAAGGCAAATTTCGTATCACGGCAGGCGAAGAAGGATGTCTCCACAAAGTGTTTCTGAATACAGTCAATTAAAATACTTCCTGCTTTGGAAACACCTCCTCCGATTACAATCACCTCCGGGTTTACAACACATGCCATGTTAGAAAGCGCAGATCCTAAAATGCCACATACTTCTTCCACAAGGCTTAAAGCAATTTCATCCCCGGCTTTTGCTTCATCAAATATATCTTTTGCTGTCAGTGGCTCATATTTTGTCAATGCAGTAGTGGATGCTGTTTTAGCGAGCTTTCTCTTTGCAACACGAACGATACCTGTTGCGGAGGTATACTGTTCCAGACAGCCATACTGTCCGCAGTTACATGCCTCAATCTCATCAT
>CAMGET010000255.1 GCA_946055175.1 uncultured Roseburia sp. | reverse complement strand
TCTGATGACCAGATGAAGAAGGGCTATTGCTACGACTATTTGCAGAAAGTGTCTGACTATACATACTGGGAATATGAATATGTGTATGGGAATTGGACAGAACTGTTTCGTATGCTGTAGAGAGGCGAAATCGACTGTCTGGGAGTCGTTTCTATTACAAAGGAGCGCGAGGAAACTATGCTTTTCCCGGATACAGCTATGGGAACGGATCAATATTATTTGTATAAAAGGACAAACGATATCTCGATTTCTCCGACGGATCTTTCCACATTCGAAGGGAAAAAAGTGGATGCCATAATGTGCATTGTGGATCTGATGAAAAGGGATTCTGAAATTAAGATTTTGATTGGGTGTACAGAAGAAGAAAAACAGTTGGTATATCAAACACATAATGAAACGCAATATATGAACAAAGAATGCAGAACCATATGTTTACATCAGTGGGTTCATGCTATCAACATATGAGGGTGAAAGAAATATGAAAAGGATTGCGTTGAGTACAACACAACCAATGCGTCATTGAATTCCCAAATGCCTATGATATGATTCTTGGATTGGCAAGTACTTTAGCATTAAAAGGAAATACAAATGAGGCAATTGAGTTAATGGAAAGAGGCTTACCGTTATTAATCAATGAAAAGCTGAAATCGACAATGAGGGCAACGTTATGCTTTTTATATCTGAAAGCTGGCAGAGAAGATAAAGCAAATAAACTTGTATCAGAACTTCCGCATACCAGAGAGAGCAGAGAAGTTATTCAGCCCCTTATCCGCTAATGCAGGTAAAGTGGAACGCGCTATACAAGAAGCTGCATCAAAATGTGCAGAGGAGAGCGAGTACATAGCAAAACCGGAGGTATAGATTTTCTCAAATTGAACATAATATATGATTGACATTAGTTCGGTTGACCGATATACTATAAAAAAGGAGGGAAAGCTGATGATTGTAAATGATTTACTTAAAAAAGAAAATATGTCGAGATATCGCTTAAGTAAAGAAAGCGGAGTCGCAATGACAACTATCACAGATATTTGTAGTGGCAAAGCAGACCCTGATAAGTGTGCAGCTGGAACTTTATATAAGATTGCCAAGGTTCTTGGAGTGACGGTTGATTCAATATTGGAGAATAATAGCATAGACAGGACGGATTACAGATGTTCTTTTGAGACATTTAAGAGTAATACTTGCCATCATGTGAAGGATATGGGTGATATAGATTTTATTATCGAAACACTTGAAACGGATGAAATACGGAGACTTTATGAGCGTAGGTGGTATAGAGAAGCATTATATCTGTTGGCAATGATTGACTATTTATCCAGAATAAACAGTTTGCCTATTTGCACAAATTATAATGATATTCGTTCTCAGAAGCTTGAAAAACCATATTTTCCTGCGAGCGTAGTTGTGTCATATGCTGCAATTGGAGATGAAAGTATAAAAGAAAAAGCACTTGCAAACGCAATACCTGAATTTATACGATTTAATATCGTAGAATGCGAGGTGAGAAATGTCTGCTGATAAACCATTTACAAAAGAGAATCTGGATAGCTATCTAAAAGAACTCGCAAAAGAGTTTCGTAAAAAGAATGGCACCAGAATGCCGGCGGAGATTATTCTGATTGGTGGTGCATCAATTCTTATTAATTATGGCTTTAGAGAAATGACCTATGACATGGATGCAATCATTAAGTCCTCAGGGGCAATGAAGGATGCAATCAATGCAGTAGGAGATAGACTTGGTCTTCCGGTTGGATGGATAAATACAGACTTTATTAATACCAATTCCTATACGCCAAGATTGGTAGAATATTCAAAGTATTATAAGACTTTTGCAAATGTTTTACAGATTAGAACAGTATCATCTGAATATCTTGTGGCAATGAAACTCATGGCAGGACGACAATATAAAAATGATTTATCTGATATTGTGGGTGTGCTGATTGAGCAGGAAGAACGGAATGAGCCATTGACATTTGAAAAAATTCAAAAGGCTATAATCGATTTATACGATTCTTATAGCCGAATACCGGAAGATTCCAGAGTTTTTATTGAAGCTGTTTATAAGAAAGCAGATTTGCACTCTTTTTACAAACAGTGTAGAGAACTTGAACAGGAAAATAAGGATGTATTAGTTGGTTTCCAGGAAGATTATCCGGGGGTGCTTAATGGCGATAATCTTGCAGAGATTTTGAAAACTGCTAAGGCGAAAAAACATGTAACGGATAATGGAAAATAGAAATAAATAGAAAATCCCCTGCATACAATGTAAAAACAAGTATTGCAGGGGATTTTTTTGAAAGGATATATTGAAGAGCGTGCAATGGAGATTGCGCGTTATATTATTGACAACAACACAACAGTAAGACAGGCTGCAAAACATTTTGGAATCAGTAAGTCGACGGTACATAAGGATTGCACGGAACGATTAGTACAGGTAAACGCATCGCTTGCGGCAGAAGTAAGGAAAGTTCTGGACATAAACAAGGCAGAACGACATTTGCGTGGTGGTCTTGCAACAAAGGAAAAGTATTTACATATGGAAGGACATAGGGGAAGTATTTGAATGGGAAAAGCCGTCGGCAAATGTAGGGAGAATGCCAATACTTTGCCGACGGCTCATGTTCAAAATACTATTTTAGAGTACAAAGAAGGTACAAGTGCAAGGTGCTAACTCTACAGTTCCTGCAGCCTGTGCAACCGGTTTTAATTCCGGAAGAGCATAGCCTTTGCCTAACGTTAACGGATTGCCATTTAAGGTCATAACAGTTGCGCGGACGTTGCCGTCTAAGCCTGCTAAGGTATAGCGCTCTGCGTCCTTTGGCAGTTCAACAGTGGTGGTTTCCGTTCTGGAATTGTTGATGATTAAGTAAACTTTACCGTCTTTTCCATCCTTGCGGGAATGAACATACACATGTGCTCCCTCGCGGATTGGTTCACCTGAATCATAGGCAGTCGTACCCATTAAGCGGTTCCATAATAAGACTGCAAAATAATTCGGTCTTGGGTCGAATACCTGACGGGCAAGATAGCCATAATCAGAAGAAGCAAGGGTGTTATGGAAAATGACACCGTTTGTTAAAGATGCAAAACCACCAAGCTCGTTTAAGGTACGAATAACATCCAGATAGGTAGAAGCCCAGGTGTCGCCACCGCCGCCTGCATCGCCGGACTCGGTTACCCACATTTCGCCTCCCGGAACATATTTGTCACGGAATGGGCGGTAAGTACGGCAGAAGTTTAATGCGGTATCTAAGTATGCTTCGGAAGTTGCTTCTTCCGGCTGCCAGTGAGCGTTTGGCATCACAGATGCGAGACGGTCAGAAACACCATTGTAATAATGATAACTGAACACATCTAATTTTGTCTTTGTGCCACCGATGAGGTCGTCACATCCTACGGTTTCTCCAACAAGCTGTTCGACACCGCCGCCTTTTCCAAAAGAGATATTATCACCACCGGTCGTGCTTGGACCAATCT
>CAMGET010000254.1 GCA_946055175.1 uncultured Roseburia sp. | reverse complement strand
CCTCGATAGCTCAGTCGGTAGAGCACGCGGCTGTTAACCGCGCTGTCGTAGGTTCAAGTCCTACTCGGGGAGTTATGGCTCCGTGGTCAAGCGGTTAAGACATCGCCCTTTCACGGCGGTAACACGGGTTCGATTCCCGTCGGAGTCACTTATATAATAGAAAGTACGTTCCGCGAACTTTCTATTATCATGAATTAGATATGGCGACATAGCCAAGTGGTAAGGCACGGGTCTGCAACACCCTTATCATCGGTTCAAATCCGATTGTCGCCTTTGAAAGAACACAAATTTTTGTGTTCTTTTTTTGTGTTTATAAAATCTTGACGTAAAAAATGCAGGTGCTACAATATTTATATAAATATTGGAAAGGAGTATAGGAGAGAAGAAAATATTAATGATGGAAAGGGGTAAACAAATGAAAAAAAATGCAAAATTTTGGGTGGTAATTGCATTGTTGTTATGTCTGGTGAGTTCGGTGGGGGCATCGATATTCCAGACGAATTTTGGTAAAGTGAAATACCATGATGTAACCTTTGTTACGGAAAGTGGGCATGAGTTGGATGCATTGCTGCTTGTGCCGGAAAATGCTACTGTCTCTACACCTGCTCCGGCGATTGTAGTCAGCCATGGCTGGTATAATAACCGGGAAATGCAGGATTTAAATTATGTGGAATATGCAAGGCGCGGATACGTAGTAATCGCCATCAGCATGTATGGTCATGGTGATTCAGAGGTCATTGAATCGAATACCTGGTGGGATGATGCGAACAATGCAAACGGACTGTATGACGCAGTAAAATATCTGGCAACTCTTCCTTTTGTCGATGAGAATCGGATTGGCGTAACAGGACATTCCAATGGAGCTTTAGCATGCCGTGAAGCGGTACTTCAGGATGAGGAAGGTCTTATTTCTGCAGCATTACTGGTATCAAATGATGCCGTATATTATGATGAAAACGGCGATTTCTATAATATGTTCGGAAACCGTGATGCAGCGATTGTAGCATGCCAGTATGATGAATTTTTCCATCGTGTGACAAAAGAAGATGGAAGTTATTCCGCTCCGCGCGATTTTCTGAAACAGGAGACAGCACAGTCTTTCCTTCATTTTGGTGAAAACCCAAGCGGATTGGATGTTCGTGAAGAGGGCATATTTTACACGGAAACAGTAGATGGAGAAGAGTCTATTCGAGCTATTTATAATCCTGCTATTACACATCCGTGGGCTCATTTTTCAAAAAGTGTTGTGGGATTTGGTGTAGATTTCTTTGAGCAAGCTTTGGGAGCACCGGTTTCATTGGCAAACAGCAATCAGATTTGGCAATGGAAAGCATTCTTTAACGCTATTGGTGTGGTAGGATTTTTCATGTTTGTACTAAGTGCGGCTCTTGCGCTTTTGGATACGGCGTATTTTAAAGAATTGAAGACGGAATCTGAAGTAAAGTCATGGCCTGCACTGGAAGGGAAAGCAAAACGTCGCTTCTTTATCACGCAGAGTATTTCTGCAGTATTTAGCATATTGGCATATTTCATTGCATTTATTGTAGGATATGCTATTTGGCAGTCAAATTTCTGGAGCCAGGCACCATCTAGAATTATCGGATTATGGTCATTGCTTTGTGGACTTTTTACTTTGTTGATGATAAGAATCTGCAATAAAAAAGGCAGTGTAGATAAGGTAGAACGTGGTAGTAGAATCAGCGGTAAAATGTTGGGAAAGACAATTTTACTTGCAATTATTGTAGTGGCAGCTTCGTTTGCATTGGTATTTATATCTGATTATCTTTTCTTAACAGATTATCGGTTATGGTGCTTCGCTACAATTCGTGCTTTTAGCGCAAAACATCTCAGCATGATACTGCGATATCTTGTATTCTGGCTGGTATACTATATTGCATTAAGTGTAGCTTCCAACTGCTATAATTATACAAAAATGGGGAAGAAAGATTGGATTAGCGTTGCATGGCAAATGTTTTTTGTTTTCTTAGGACCGGAAATTATGATTATTGTGCAGTACGCTAAATTTTTCTCAACCGGTTATATGGTATTGGATCCAATGACAGGAATCATGGGAATCTGGCTCTACCCGATTGTGGTAATATTGCCATTGTCTGTGTTTATCTGCAATAAAATTTATAAGAAAACAAAGAATCCGTATATCGGTGGTATGATAATGGGTACAATTGCCTGTATCCTTGCGGTAACAAATACATTAACAGGCTGAAATGAGAGGTGAATGAAAAAGGGGACGCTTTGATGTGCCCCCTTTTTGAATTCAAGATAATAGAAAGTTCGCAGAGTGTACTTTCTATTATTACGCGGGTGGTTAGGTAAAATACACTTGACGGAAATGTTGCATTTTGTTAAAATCTTTGGTGTAGTTGATATTCATTTCATATTTCTATGAGATAAGAGTATAATAGAAATGATAGAGAATACGGCGACATAGCCAAGTGGTAAGGCACGGGTCTGCAACACCCTTATCATCGGTTCAAATCCGATTGTCGCCTCTAAAACCCTCAGAGCAGAATGCTTTGAGGGTTTTTCAATCTCTAAATGAGAATAAAAAGGTATAGGAATAACGGAGGGATGTAAATGGAGTTTATTGAGATTTTAAAAGCAATTCTTTTTGGTATTGTAGAGGGAATTACAGAGTGGCTTCCTATCAGCAGTACCGGGCACATGATTTTGCTAAACGAAGTAATAGGATTAAAGGTTTCTGAAGAATTTTACAGTATGTTTGAAGTAGTCATTCAGCTGGGGGCTATTATGGCGGTTGTTATTTTATTCTGGAGCCAGATTTGGCCTTTTGGTAAAAAAAATAATAAGGAACCGCTGGCAAAAGCAGGTATTGGCTCCTATGTAAAATGGGATATTTTCAAACTGTGGTTTCACATTTTAGTATCCTGTGTACCGGCAGCAATCGTAGGTATTTTGTTTGATGATATTTTAGAAGCATGGTTTTATAATTATCAGACTGTTGCAATTATGCTGATTTTATTTGGTATTGCATTTATTGTGATAGAGAATAAACATCAGGGAAAATCAGCAAAGGTGACAACATTAGAAGGGATTGATTATCGACTGGCTTTTTGGATAGGTATGTTTCAGTTAATTGCAGCCATTTTTCCGGGAACATCGCGGTCCGGTGCTACAATCGTAGGTGCACTGCTTCTTGGAGTATCAAGAACCGTTGCTGCGGAATATACTTTCTTTTTAGCGATTCCGGTTATGTTTGGAGCAAGCCTTTTAAAGGGGCTTAAATTCCTTGCGGAATCTTCGCTGGCACAGGGAGAAGGAATGATTCTGTTGATTGGTATGGTAGTTGCATTTGCAGTTTCACTGTTTGTAATCAAGTTCTTAATGGGATATATTAAGAAGCATGATTTTACAGCCTTTGGATGGTATCGTCTGATATTAGTAGTGAATGTGTTGATTTGCGGAATTGTGGGAATTATTTAGAGGCATTACGAACATGTATA
>CAMGET010000253.1 GCA_946055175.1 uncultured Roseburia sp. | reverse complement strand
TGCATCATAAATAATATCACGGTTTCTGGTCTTATAAACCGTTCCGTCAATAAAGGTGATATCGTGGATATCAAGACCGCTGTCTAAGGCATCTGCAATTTCAATGATGCTCCGCTCTCCCATTCCGTAAGAGATTAAATCTGCACCGGAATCCAGTAAAATAGAACGTTTCAACTTATCTGACCAGTAATCGTAATGAGCCAGACGACGAAGGCTTGCCTCAATACCGCCAATAATAATTGGTTTTTTCTTATAGGTCTGGCGAATCAGA
The DNA here is from genome assembly GCA_946055175.1 of uncultured Roseburia sp. GTDB lineage: Bacteria > Bacillota > Clostridia > Lachnospirales > Lachnospiraceae > Roseburia. Next base: position 3,215 of record CAMGET010000253.1, on the reverse strand, counting down.
TTACAGTAGACAATTGTTGCATAATCCGGTCGCTTTCCCATGACACCGCCGGGAGTAAACGCATCTGTAGTACGCCTCTTTTTAGATACCGAATAATGATTTACCATGGAGTCCATATTTCCCGCAGATACTAAAAAACCAAGACGCGGTTCCCCTAAAATATTAATGGATTCGCTCTTGGTCCAGTCCGGCTGCGCTATGATTCCCACAGTATAACCATGAGACTGTAATACTCTTGAAATGATAGCATGTCCAAACGAAGGATGGTCTACATATGCATCACCGCACACATAGACAAAGTCTAACTGGGAAATCCCCTGTTCCTTCATATCTTCTTTACTGATTGGTAAAAATCCGTTACTCATAAATCCTCTCGTTCTGCCTTATTAACGGCGTAATTCTTCTATTTCCTGTTCGGTTAATGGACGGTATTCTCCCGGTTTTAAGTTCTCGTCTAAGGTAAGCTTGCCCATAGAAATTCGTTTTAAATAAAGCACTTTTTTATCCACCGCTTCAAACATTCGTTTTACCTGGTGAAATTTTCCTTCAGAAATCGTTAATTCTATTTCTGAAACAGCATCACTTACTAAAACCTTTAGTTCTGCGGGTTTACAAGGCTTTTTCTCACCAATGTCAACCCCTTTTAAAAAAAGGTTGACATCTTCTTCTGCCACTTTTCCTTCCACTTTTGCATAATAAGTCTTGGGCACATGCTTTGTCGGGCTTAGTAATTCATGGGAAAGCATTCCATCGTTGGTAATAAGCAATAATCCCTCCGTGTCAATATCCAAACGGCCCACAGGATTTAAGTCCTTACGTGTCAAATTCTTCATATAGTCCATAACTGTTTTATGCACTGCATCGGTAACGGCAGTCACACACCCGGCCGGTTTATGAAACATATAATATTCAAACTGCTGATAACATAAGACTTTTCCCTGATAAGTAACTACATCTTTTGTTTCATCAATTTGCAGTTCCGCTTTCTTTACCGGGATTCCATTTACCGTTATCTGACCTGTTTTTATCATTTTTTTAACTTCGCTTCTGCTTCCGACGCCAAGCTCAGTTAAAAATTTATCAATTCTCATCTAATGTACCTTTCTGTCGTTGTTCACAAAAATAAAGTGCCGGATAAGGATTGATAGCAAATTCTTTTCCGTTCTCATCGTCAAAATATATCCCAAAATGCAGATGAACGTCGAATTGTCCGGTCGTGCCTTCTACCTCACTATATCCTGTGTCACCCATAAAACCAATAAATTCACCGGCTTTTATTGTTTCACCCGGCTGGAAATCCTTTGCATATTCTGCCAAATGAGCGTAGTAATAATAAGCGCCGGATGTACTTCGAATTCCAATTCGATAACCGCCCAGTTTCAACCATCCAATGTTTTCTATCACACCATCTGTGGCGCTGTAAATGGGATAAATTCCGCGCTTATTATAGGTTGCCATGATGTCACATCCTTCATGTACCCGTTCTCCATTAAAATTTCTTGCATAGTGCCAGCTATTCACATAGGAATACTCAGCAGTAGGAAGATTTTTTATTTCTCCTACCGGAAAGTAGACCATATCTTGAAAAATTGCTGTCAAATAAGAGTAAAGCTGCTCATATTCCTCTTTCTTATACCGAAAAATCAGATCTTTTTTTGTCCATAACGCATCTTTATCTGAAGTTAGGCAGTCCGTCCCCATATAAAGCGTTAACAGGGAAATGAAATCTGGCAAATTTCCATCTGAATCCGCGTAAAATTGCATCAATTGTTCTGTACTTATGTCGAACGATACCAGATGAGCTTTCCCTGTTTCAAAAGAAAAGCAGTTTCTCATTTGTATTTCACTCTCTAAGTAGAAAAATAAAACGACATCAAAACACAAGAGAGATATAAATAGTAACCATTTTTGAAACTGCCCTATTCTCATATTACTTGCAACGTTTTAAAAACTCGATTAACAGTTTCCAGATTCTTTCTGTTGAAGAAATACTTAAACGTTCTTTCGGTGTATGAATGTCATAATTGTTTGGTCCGAAGGATACACAATCTAAATTTTCGATTTTACCGGAAAGAAGACCACATTCCAGTCCTGCATGAATCGCCTCAAATACCGGTTCTTCATCAAATAATTCTTTGTAAACAGAGCTGATTGTTTCTCGAATATCGGAATCTGCCTTATATTCCCAAGCCGGATAATCGCCTTCGATAGTGGCTTCGCCTCCTAAAAACTCCGCTAAATACACCAGTTTATCTGCTAAATCATTTTTTCTGGTGGAAACACTGCTTCGCACGGAAGTAACACAGCTTAAAGCCACATCCTTTAATTCCATGATTCCAAGATTTAAAGAGGTTTCAACCAATCCCGGCATTAGCCGACTCATATGCTGTACACCGTTTGGCACATTTCTTAAATAGAATATCACTTTTTCCTGCGCGCCGATGGTAAGTACCGGAATATTTGTTTCGCCTTTATCTTCAAAAACAACTTTTACACCTTTATCGGATGCCATAAATTCATTTGCGAATATATTGCTCATAGCAGTTATAATTTCTTCTAAACGAGCTGCATCTGCTTCTGATACCAAAAGTTCGGTTTTACATTCTCTTGGAATTGCATTGTCCTTTAAACCTCCTGCTAAGGATACAATACCGAATTCCACCTCTGATGCTAAACTTTTTAAAACACGTCCCATAAGAATATTGGCATTTCCGTGTTCCTTATCGATTTCAGAGCCGGAATGACCGCCTTCCAAACCGGTCACAGCTACTTCATACAAAATACCGCATGCATCCTCATATGCAACCGGAATGGTAGTATTTACCTGCATACCACCTGCACAGCTGGTTAGAAAATGACCTTCTACGTCAGAATCAATATTTAACATTTTATGTCCTTTTAACATTGACAAATCAATGCTTTCTGCTCCTAACATGCCTATTTCTTCGTCTACAGTAATGATAACTTCCAGGCGTGGATGAGCAATTTCATCTGAATCTAAGATTGCTAATGCATAAGCTACGGCAATACCGTCATCACCACCAAGAGTTGTACCTCTTGCTTTCAAGAAATCGCCATCAACATATAAATCAAGGCCATCTTTTTCAAAATCTATACTACAGTCGTTTTCTTTCTCACAAACCATATCCATATGACCCTGAATAATAATATCGTCTGCATTTTCATAGCCTTTTGATTTTTCTTTAATAATAATT
>CAMGET010000252.1 GCA_946055175.1 uncultured Roseburia sp. | reverse complement strand
ACAGCCATCCGGAGTATTTGGATTGCGGTTTGCACACACATATCCAAAGGAAACTACCAAAATTTCTCCACCGCATTTTGGACAGAAAGCATCCTTCACTTTTTTCATTTCCACATGTTCAAAGTCAAATTTCGTGGTGTATTTTCCTGTCTCATCCTTTTCCAGTACAACACAGGCATCAAATTTTTTGCCACTTTTTCCTTTAAAACCACGGATGGTTGAGGTAATTCCATTTGTCAAAAGTTCTTTTACCTGCGCAGGGTTTAAGTCTTTTTCTGCCATCTTACCGATTGCGAAGGTACAACTTCCCTCTACATTTCGGTTCCGATGTTCGCAGGCGTATCCAAATGGTGTTTTTACAATTGCGTTACCACAAGCCGGACATTTCACATCCTCAATAATTTCCGGTTTATTTTCAGAAAAGTCAAAATTAATAGAGACTTTTCCTTCCTCATCTTTTTGCAAAACAAGGGCTCCGCTGAATTTCTTTTTGTTCTTAGAAACAAAACCATTCATTACTTCGGTTCGCCCATTTGTAATGAGTGCCTTAAATTCTTCTTCGCTTAAGTCACGTCCAGCTACAGTTCCCATAGAAAACTTACAGCCGGTTCCGTCTTTTTTATAGTTACTACAGCCATAACCGAACGGAGTGGTTTCTAATTCGCCCCCACATATCGGACAGGCAACTCCCAGTTTCTTTTTTGCCGCAGCTCCTCTTGCGCCTTTTCCGGTTAATGGCTGTATCTGAGTAATCAACTGCTGTTTACGATCCTGTTCAATCATCGCTAAGGTTTCTTTACGGATAAACTCCTCCAGTTTCTCGCGATAATCTTCCATGATGACTGTTCCTCTGGTAATCCCATCTAAGCCCTTTTCCCAAGATGCGGTCATTTTGGGATTAAGCAGTGCCGGAACCGTCATATTTACAACCTCATATACCATCTCACCCATAGTTTCCGGAGACAGCACCTGCGATTTTTTATTCAGATTTAAGTATCCGATGCGAACAAGCTTTTTAATAATTTCTGCTCTTGTCGCGGAAGTTCCGATTCCGGAACCTTTTATCTGCGCCCGCAGTTCCTCGTCTTCAATCAGCTGACCTGCATTTTCCATCGCTAACACCATGGATCCTGATGTATAACGTTTTGGAGGTGAGGTTTTTCCCTCCTTGATTTCGAAACCATGAACACTTAATTCATCACCGTTTTTAATACGCTGCGCCAATGCAAGCAAACCACGGTTTTCATCTTTTTCACTTTCATCGGTTTCCTCACTATTTTCCTCAACGTTCTTTTTGTATCCAGCAATTTCTAAATAACCAGGCGACTTCAAAACCTTCGTAGAGGCAAACAGTTTTTCCATATAGTCGCTGTTTGCTCCCGGATGTGAAATCTCCACCGTAAGCTTTACTGTCTGGTATTCCGCAGCCGGATAAAAAATACTTAAGAATCGTCTGACAATCAAATCAAAAACTGCTCTCTGTAAAGAATTTAGAGAGCCAAGCTCTGTCAACTGTCCTGTCGGTATAATCGCATAGTGGTCTGTAACCTTCGAATCATCTACATAAGCAGTTTTAGCAATATTGTAATGAAGACCTTCCTTCATGATTTTTTCCACATATGCCGTTGTCGGCTCATATCCCTTCAATCGACTGATGTTTTTACCGATCTCCTTTGCTACTGCAGTTGATAATACCCTGGCATCCGTTCTCGGATAGGTAGTCAGCTTCTTTTCATACAAATCCTGAGCCACCTGTAGGGTTTCATCCGGGCTTATTTTAAAACGCTTAGAGCATTCAGCCTGTAACTCTGCAAGATTAAACAACAACGGAGCTTTCTTTTTTGAAATGCCCTGTTCAATGGAATTTACAATTGCTTTTCGTCCGGTCAGTTCTGAAATCAGCTGTTTTGCCGTACTCTCTTCTTTAAATCCATTTTCTTTATACAAATATGGCGATTCAAAGTATTTGGAACCCTCTACCGCCTTCCATTCAGCCTGTGCCACACCTGCTTCTTCTTGCATGCCAGCCGGCGAGAAGTTTCCTACCACACGATAGAACGGAGTTTCCTTAAAATTGCGTATTTCACGTTCTCTTATGACAACCATGCCCAATACGCAAGTCATAACACGTCCAACCGCAATCGCTGTATAGCTATTTGTTCCCGCTGCATCATTTAACAGTCTTCCATATTTTACAGACATGGCACGTGAAAAGTTGATTCCCATCGCATAATCTTCAATGGTACGCATGATACCGGATTTCCCAAGATTCGCATACTCTGACATCGGTTTTGCTTCCCTGATTCCACGTCTGATTTCTTCCTCCGTCTGAGAATCAATCCAGACACGAAGCTCGGTCATTCCTTCGCGAACCCCGCCAAAGTTACGAATATTCTCTTCTATGGTTTGTCCTTCTTTTCCCGCATCACCTGCCCAGTAAACGGTATCAATATCCTCTCTGTGCAGCATACCATGTACAATGTCATACTGTTTACTTACCGCCGGGATGACATCGTATTTATAATCCCTCGGCAAAAACGGAAGATCTTCCAATTTCCATTTTTTATATTTCTCGTCATACACTTCCGGGTACACCATTTCAACCAGATGACCCACACACCAGGTAATGACATAATTCTCATTTTCTAAATAACCATCTTGCCTTCCGGACACACCCAGCACCTGTGCAAATTCTCGTGCAACACTCGGTTTCTCCGTAATAATCAATGATTTTCCCAAGCTAGTTTACCGTCCTTATGTATTTCTTCTAATTCTACTCGTGAAGTTCTATTACCTTCTCTAATGACAATCCAATCTTTTCTGCAATTACTTCATCCGATAATAAACCAATCAAATTACGAGCAGATTCAAGCTTTGCTAGTTCCATACCAATCTCTTTTCCTTCTTCTCTACTATCTGCCATTAAGTCTTTAATTGCCTGACACATATCCCGCTTACCATCCTTTCCACAATGCTCTTCTATTCTTACTAATTCCGTTGAGTTTGTATACATACTCACTACTTCATATGCATCTTCATCCATAGCCCGATAATAAGGCTCATTATCCACCAGTTCATATAGTTTTTCTTTATTATCAGCATAACGATGGTTATCTCCAAAATAAGATTTCCATCCCCTATCTTTTTTCATACGCATCCTTTCCGTGACTGCATAGAAAAATCCCCATAAGAATTATACGAAAAAAACAACGAACAAACAACTGTCACTTTTCTTATTTTTTCATTTTTATAATATTAGGAACTATTCCCGAATAAAACACTGGGTTTGATTCATTTTAAGATTTCCGGAATCATAATTTCCGGAAAAAGATAATTTGATATTACATCGTATGTACTTATAACGGTTTTCTATCACTCGTTTGTTGTTAGCACTAAGTGTAACATGTATAATCAAAAAACACAAGAAAAAAAGAAGATAACAACATCTTGTCATCTTCCTCAAAATCATAAATCTTATTTTTTAATGCAA
>CAMGET010000251.1 GCA_946055175.1 uncultured Roseburia sp. | reverse complement strand
ATAAAAGGAGAAGAAAAAATGTTTGGATTTGGTCAGTTAATCGACATCTTGAAAAAGAACCCAAAGAAAATTGTATTTACAGAAGGAAGTGACCCGCGTATCTTAGAAGCGGCTTCCCGACTTTTGGCAGGTACCTTCTTACACCCAATCTTAGTTGGTAATGAAGAAGAAATTTTTGCAAAAGCAGAAGAAGCAGGGTTCAATATTCGTGGGGCAGAAATTATTGATCCGTTAAAATATGACCGTTTTGATGAAATGGTTGATTTGTTCTGTGAACTTCGTAAGAGCAAAGGCGTTACACCGGAGCAGGCAAGAAAAACTTTATCACAGGCAAACTATTTTGGTACGATGTTGGTAAAAATGGGCGTTGCAGATTCACTTCTCGGCGGTGCAACTTATTCAACAGCAGATACCGTGCGTCCGGCATTACAGGTAATTAAGACAAAACCGGGCAACACCATTGTATCTTCCTGCTTTATTCTTGTTCGTCCGTCTGCTACCGGTGATAATGAAGTAATCGCTATGGGCGACTGCGCAATTAATATTAAGCCGTCTGAAGATGAACTGGTAGAAATCGCTGGTGAGACAGCAGCTTGTGCAAAGATTTTCGGTATTGATCCGAAGGTTGCATTCTTAAGCTACTCAACATTAGGCTCAGGTAAAGGCGAGGACGTAGATAAGATTCGCAGCGCTGCAAATAAAGCAAAAGAAAAATATCCTGAGATTCCAATTGAAGGGGAATTACAGTTTGATGCAGCGGTATCTCCACGCGTTGCCCGTACAAAATGCCCGGGCAATCCGGTTGCAGGACATGCCAATACCTTTATTTTCCCAGATATCAGTTCAGGAAACATTGGTTACAAGATTGCTCAGCGTCTTGGTAACTTCGAAGCATATGGACCAATCTTACTTGGTTTGAATGCACCAATCAATGACCTGTCTCGCGGATGTAATGCAGCAGAAGTATATTCAATGGCTATCATTACAGCAGCATTGGCATAGAGATGATATAAAAATAAATAGGGAATAGAAAAAGAGGAAAGTCAGCTTAAGCTGATTTTTCTCTTTTTTTAATTCACGATAATAGAAATCACGCGACTCGCGGAAACAATGAAGATTTTTCTTGGATAATAGGAAAAATGGAACTTTATAACGGAAAAAAGTATGACATTTTATGTGGTATGCGATAACCTAAAACAAAGCTATAAGGTATTTTGACAATGCCTATTGTTACGATTATAATAAGGGGAGTAAAATACAAATGAAAACGCAGACACATTTAAAGAATACGATTGATGCCATCGATTCAGATAAGGCGAAATATGATAAAAACATTAAGGAACTTTTGGCTGACATTCAGGTACTTTCAAGAATTTTGAAGTATACTGTGGAGGAGGTAAAAGACCTTACGATAGAGGAAATTATTGAGTGTATTGACGATTAAAGCATAGAAGTGGGAACAGCGTTGGTTGACCTCGGTCTTACAAACACTGGACGAATTGAGAACGTTCAGACAGAAAATTCTGTGCCAAATGAAGGGTACATCAGTTTTGATATTCGATTTTCTATACATTACAAAAAGAAAACTATAAAGATTATTATCAATATTGAGGCGCAAAAAAGTACCGACCCGGTTAAACTGGGATATCATCTTGAGAACCGTATAATTTTTTACTTATCACGTCTGATTTCGTCACAAAAGCAGAGGGAGTTTTTTCACAGCGAATATGATAAGATAAAAAAGGTTTATAGTATTTGGATTTGTATGGATGCGTCTAATGATGAAGATTCCGTTAATAAAATTTCTCTGAAGGAGGAAACACTATTTGGTAAACCCAGTGCGTTTTCGCAATTAGATAAGATGTGCGGTATTGTTATCTGGATAAGAGAGCAGAATGATGTTGAAGAATCGAAAAACCAACTGATTGCTATGTTGGAAGACTTACTTAAAGATGAAGCAATTGAGAAAAAGAAGAAAAACCTTGAGAAAAAATATAATATGAAAATGACCTTAGACTTGGAAAGGAGAATAGATGATATGTGTAATTTAAGCGATGTGGTAGAGGAAAGAGGTATTGAAAAAGGCACGGAAAAAGAACGCACTCGCGTAATTCAAAAAATGATTGAAAAGGGTTACACGAAAGAGGACATTCTTGATTTGGATTATACCGAGGATGAATACAAGAAAGCAAAAGATGCAGTAGGTATAGATGTGTAAGTACAAGCTGATATCTGGCAGTTAATAAATTGCCAGATATCAGCTTGTTTCATCTTATTAATTGATTTATTTGGAACTGTCTAAGGGACGAACGAAGATTTCTCCACTGGATAAATTTACATAATATATAGTTTTATTAAGCAACAAATAATCTACTCCTTTATCGGTTGCAAAGTAAGAAGTCATCTCGAAAGTGCCCATATCAATTCCGACAAAATAGGATTTCGATTGTTTGATGCTATTCCAGATACCATAAACGATATTGTCTTCCACAGCTGTAAACTCAAAAGTTCCGTCTTTAAACTCGTAGAATATCAGGCTTTCTTCAGTGTCTATGTCATAAACTGACAACTTATTTTTGTCTACACTGTCAAAATATATAATCTGTTTTCCCAGAATTACAACATCTTCATAATAGGTCAACAAAACTTCATCCTGCCCGTTACTGCGAAGAAGGAGTTCTTCTTTTCCGACTTCGCCATCCTGAATATGTCTTGTCAGAAATTCCTTTCCACAGATTTCCTTAGAATACCCAGCTCCGATAATGTGATAAGGATATTGGTAAAGTGAGCGGCTGTCATTTGGATTTTCTTTTCGTATTTCAGCTGCTAAATTATCATCTTCATAAAGCTGCAATTCATCGGCAGTGGCAGATCCTGCGATTTCTCCGTTTGGATTCAGATGGTACCCTTCTACATTGCCTAATTTATAGCGAATATATAGGATTTCTCCATAAAAATCTATTGCAATCGGAGGTACATCTGCTTCTAACTTGCCAACTTCAGAAATATTGTCCTTTTCATCAATCCGAATGATACGAAGGATATTGTTTTCTTCCCATACTGCCCAGTATAGATATTCATTCCGCAATCGCCCTACGGCATCTTTGCACTTAAGAATTTCTTCTATGTGAAAATTAGAATCCACTTTGTAAATTGCATTATTTAGCGAAAGATAAGCATTGTCATTAAAAAGAAGGGCTTTATTCTGATAAGGCTGTAAAGAAAATATATGGTCATTGACCATGAAAGTATCCTTTTCTGTTATCTGAGATGCGTCTGTTTCTTTTACTATTTCGGTACCTGAAATAGTTTTTTCATTGGTACATGCTGATAAAAATGCGGTTATGCAACCAAACATAAGAATAATAATTATTTTTTTCATTTTTACATTCTCCTGGTTCCAAAAAGGCTATTCCTTATTATAGAACTAAAAACATAGTTTTATAATAATATAATATGAAGGCAATAAATAGTCAATAGCATATTGCTTCGTTAAAACCCGTGT
>CAMGET010000250.1 GCA_946055175.1 uncultured Roseburia sp. | reverse complement strand
GCAATGTTCTTTTCATTTTCTAATATTTTATGCTTAGGTTATTGCCTTAGCATTTTTTAAACTTATCTTAGTTCTCATTCATCTTTGCTAATTTTGCTGCCTGGTCTGCTGCGATGCAGGCATCGATGATTTCCTGAATGTCCCCATTCATGATTTTGTCCAGTTTGTATAAGGTAAGGTTGATACGGTGGTCGGTGACACGGCCCTGTGGGAAGTTGTAGGTTCTGATTTTTTCGGAACGGTCGCCGGTACCAATCTGGCTCTTACGAAGCTCTGCTTCGGCATCGTGTGCTTTCTGGCATTCGATGTCGTAGAGTTTTGCACGTAATAAAGCAAAGGCTTTCGCTTTGTTCTGTAACTGTGATTTTTCGGTCTGACTGTATACAACGATTCCGGTTGGGTAGTGGGTTAAACGTACCGCGGAGTCGGTGGTGTTGACACACTGTCCACCGTTACCGGATGCACGCATTACGTCGATACGGATATCCTTTTCATCGATTTCTACTTCTACATCCTCTGCCTCCGGCATGACTGCTACGGAGATGGTAGAGGTGTGGATACGTCCGCCGGATTCGGTTTCCGGTACACGCTGTACACGATGTACACCGGATTCGTATTTCATCACGGAGTAAGCACCCTGTCCGGTAATCATGAAGGTAACACTCTTCATTCCGCCGATTCCGGTATCGTCTACTTCCATAAGCTCTGTCTTCCAACGCTTTGATTCTGCATAATGCTGATACATACGGTAGATTTCTGCTGCGAATAAGGCTGCCTCATCACCGCCTGCGCCGGCACGGATTTCGACGATAACGTTTTTGTCATCGTTCGGGTCCTTTGGAAGGAGTAAAATCTTTAATTCGTTTTCCAGTTCTTCCACGCGGGCTTTTGCATCGTTTAATTCTTCTTTTGCAAGCTCACGCATCTCTTCATCGGATTCCTCCTCTAACATCACTAAGGAATCTTCGATGTTCTGCTTGCACTGCTTGTATTCCTTATAAGCATTTACGATAGGAGTCAGATCACTCTGCTCCTTCATAAGTTTTTTGAAACGCTCCGGATTATTTGCTACATCCGGGGCACTTAATTCACTCATTAATTCTTCAAAACGGATTAATAAATCTTCTAATCTATCAAACATAGTTTTACCTCTCTTGTTTTCTCATATTATAGTAGTTCTGTAATACTTTACGTTCAAGTCGAGCGCGCTACAATCCACCACTCACAACACGATCATTTCCGGCTAAATCTTTGATTACCTTTACATTTTTATAACCTGCATTTTCCATCAGTTCGGGAACTTCTTTGCCCTGGTCATAACCAATTTCGAATAAAAGGAAGCCGTTCGGATTCAGATATTCTTTTGCCTCCTCTACAATTCTGCGGTAAAAGTACAGACCGTCTTCTTTTCCGTCCAATGCCTGCACCGGTTCAAAGTTCTGCACCTCCGGCATGAGTTTCGGAATTTCCTCCGTACGAATGTAAGGTGGGTTTGATACGATGACATCATAGTTTCCCCTGATATGGTCAAATAAATCTCCGGTTTCAAATGTTACGGATACATTGTTCATCTTTGCATTTTCTTTTGCAAGATTAATCGCATGTCTGGAAATATCAGAGGCAAAGCCTTCGATTTCTTTTGCAAAATGCATGATACTGATGATGATGCATCCGGAACCGGTACACATATCAAGTACCTTCATGCCGGGTCTTATGACCTTTAATGCCTCTTCGACCAGAGTCTCCGTGTCCTGTCTCGGTATCAGGACGTTGGAATTGACCTTAAACGGCAGTCCCATGAATTCGGTCTCACCGGTAATGTACTGCACCGGAATCCGTTCGGCACGTTTTTTTAATGCACATTCGTATTCTGCCAGGGTCTGTTCCGTGATTTCTTCGTCAATATAAGTATAGTAATAATTGCGGTCAATTTTTGCTACATATTCAAATAATAGCCAGGCATCCGTTTTTACATCGGGAACACCTGCTATTGATAACACTTTTTCACCAAGATGAATTGCTTCCCGGTAAGTCATAACACACTCCATTCCAAAGCAACTTTGAAGAATATTTTCTCAATTGCTTCGTATTTCCTCTACATAAGTTTTCCAGTCAAATACCGCTTCTACGGATTTGATGGCAACCTCTATCATTTCGTCATCCGGTTCTCTGGTGGTAATTTTTTGTAACCACAAGCCCGGCTTACTAATCAGATTCACAATCGCATTGTCACTTCTGCCTGCCAGACGGATGAACTCATAAGAGACTCCGGCAATGACCGGAATCAGTAATAAACGTAATACCACCTTTAGGATGGCAGAATCCACGCGGATAAACATAAAAAATAAAATACTGAAAAACATGACAATCAATAAAAAGCTGGTACCGCAGCGTTTGTGCAGTCTGGAGCTTTTTCGCACATTCTCCACGTTTAAGTCCATGCCATGCTCAATGCAGTTGATGCATTTATGCTCGGCGCCGTGGTACATATAGACTCTGCGGATATCCTCCATCAGAGAAATCAAAGCCACATAACCGATAAAAATAGCTAAACGGATGACACCTTCCAACAGTGCCAGTAACAGACTGGATGGAATCAATTTTTGAAAGAAGCTGGAAATAAAATACGGAAGCATCATAAAAATGCCCACTGCCAGCACAATGGAAAGTACCACCGTACCGCCCATCATGGCATTTTCCTTTTTCGCATCCACTTTCTTATCCGTAGCTTCTGCCTCTTCAAAAAAAGATGCAGAATAAGTTAAAGTCTGCATGCCAAGCACCAGTGAATCTATGAAATTAAATACACCGCGTAAAATCGGCATATTTTTTATTTTCTCATTTTTAGTAATTCCTGTATATTCTGAAACCATGACTTCGATTTCATGGTCCGGCTTTCTGACTGCGACGGCGTATTTTTCCTTGTTCTTCATCATGACGCCTTCGATAACAGCCTGTCCGCCAATTCCGGAGTATTTCATACTGCTATTCTCCTTTTAATTTAAAGAAGGATGAGATTTCACAACCTCATCCTTATCTGTAGCTGCATTCGATTTACTGAATACCGTATTTTCTATTGAACTTATCAATACGTCCATCGGTTCTAGCAGATTTCTGCTGGCCTGTGTAGAATGGATGGCATTTAGAACAAATTTCTACGTGGATAGATTCCTTTGTAGAACCTGTAACGAATGTGTTACCACAGTTACATGTAACAGTTGCCTGATAATAATCTGGATGGATTCCTTCTCTCATTATTTTCACCTCTTTTAATCTTATCGTTTTTAAGTTACGCATGTTCTTATTCTCCGGGATGCCCCGCCATCGGTCTGATGCGTTAACATCGCTGTACCCGTATGCCCGATCCGCATATGATACTTATGCAGAGAATATACACGATTTACATCTCATTTTATAATTAAACGAAATGTCGTCCACTGCTCCCGATAAACAGCTTAATTAGCATAGCATATTACAATAGGAAACGCAAGCTTTTTTTGCAATTT
>CAMGET010000249.1 GCA_946055175.1 uncultured Roseburia sp. | reverse complement strand
TGCACACATCATGCCATCATCCTCCTCTCTGTGCTTCAGCAAAAAAACTTCCAAAATACCAGCTTCTTCTCATTTTATTTCTTCTTTGATTATAGCGAAAAATGACCTGTAATACAATTTATTTCCGATTAACTTTTCGCTAAAAGTGTGATTTTTGAGGACACAGCCAAAGCTGTGAGCAAAATTACGCATCTGCTACTACGCAATTTTAAAGAATCGGAAAAAGCTTCCCGATTAGATAAGTATGATTCGATTTTAAGTGATACTGTATGAAATTGCAAGTAGAAATTGCGGGGACAGGATTTGAACCTGTGACCTTCGGGTTATGAGCCCGACGAGCTTCCAGACTGCTCCACCCCGCGTTGTTTTTACCATACTAGTATATGCCATTTTTTTCCTTTTATGCATATCAGATAAATTTTGTAAAATAAATGCTTGCAATAAGTCCCGCAATCGTCGCCACCATTGCTCCTGCTAATGTATAACGGCTTTTCTTTATACTCACAGACATAAAGTACACAGACATCGTGTAAAAGACCGTCTCTGTACTGCTCATCATAATAGACGCCATTTTCCCAAGAACCGAGTCCGCGCCATGCTCCTTATAAATATCAAGCAAAAGTCCGGTGGAAGCTGAAGAAGAAAAAAGCTTCACAATTGATAAAGGTAACAGCTCCGATGGAAATACTGCGTCGGGAATCAAGCAAGACAACAGATTTGTCAAATAATCTAAAAATCCGGATGCCCGTAAAATTCCAACGGCAATCATAAGCCCAATTAGTGTAGGCATAATGCCAAATACGGTCTTCATTCCATCTTTTGCACCCGTGATAAAATCCTCGTATACAGGCTGTCGGTTTGTGATGCCATAAGCAACCACTCCAAACACCAGAAGCGGAATCGTTATTTCCGATACAAAAAGTAACAGGTTCATGACTCTCCTTTATTTGGTACTAGTTTACAAAAAATGATTGCGGCTAATGTCCCGACCGTCGTGGCAGCAATAGCCGGCCCCATAATTTCGGTTGGATTCACGCTGCCATACTGCGCACGATAAGCAATAATATTGATTGGTACCAACTGCAACGAAGAAATATTGATGATTAAAAAATCGCACATTTCTTTTGTCGCTGTGTCATAATCCCGATTGCGGTTCGTCCCATATCGTTTACACCGCTCCCCGTTTATCTTCTGCAATTCCTCCATCGCTTTCAAGCCGGCTGGAGTCGCTGCCCAGCCCAGTCCAAAAATGTTGGCAACGATATTTGTGGCCAGGTACTCGTTTGCGATGTGGTCACGAGGAATTTTAGGGAAAAGAAAACGCAGCACAGGCTTTAGCAGTTTTGTAAATCCTGCGATTATCCCTGAGTGCTCTGCGATTTTCATCATCCCCATCCAAAAAGACATGACCCCAAGCATTGTGATGCAAAGCGCCACTGCCTCCTTCGCCGAATCCAATGCTGCAGTCGTCACATCGGGAAGCGTCCCATGGAAAGCCGCATAGACCACTCCCACCAGAATCATTCCTGCCCACAAATAATTCATAGCCGCTCACTTGCCCTTCTTTCATTACTCCATTCTATGTAATATAGCCTGGCAAATATGTCTAAACCGCCTGCAAAGGTCCTTTCATAGTTCGTATTCTCTTTACATATGATTGGATATAAAAAAATAAATTTACATCCTTAAGAAAAGAGGGCTATGCATATGAAACATATTTCACCTGGTACGGTAAAAAAAAGAGGCGCTTCTGTCCTTGTTTGTATTATTTTTTCCCTTGCGCTCTTTGTAAGTAGCGGTGGATGCGCACCGGGTCTCACGGGCAGTTCCTCCGCTCAGGTTGATTTCGACAAGTTTACAGAAGAACTTTTTTGCAAAGAAATCGCTGAAAATCTCATCAACCTGCATTTCACCGTTGCCCATCCAAAGGACATGGGCATCACCGATTATGAAGTAACCTATGGTGACATATCGAAGGAATCCATTGCCGAATGTGATGCGCGTTTGGAAAATTATCTTGCTGTGTTAGATACCTTTTCACCAAAAAATCTATCCACAAAACAGCAGATTACCTACGACATTTTGAAAGATTACTTCAACCTCCAGCTTTCTACTACAGATTACTATCTGTATGATGAGATTCTGTCCCCGTCCAGTGGTCTGCAGGCGAATCTTCCAATCCTGTTAGAAGAGTATACTTTCTATGAGGAAAAAGATGTAAAGGACTACCTTGCACTCCTGCCACAGACCAAAGGCTACTTTGAACAGGTAATTGCTTTTGAAAAAGAAAAAGCTGCTGCGGGACTTTTTATGCCTGACTTTTCCTGTCAGTCTATCATCGACCAGTGTAATGAATTCGTTGCAGCTGCTGATAACCATTTTTTAATTGAAACTTTTATCAAGCGGCTGGAAAACGTACCCGGACTTTCCGACTCGCAGAAGGATACCTATATTGCATTGAACGAAAGGCTTGTAAAAGAAGATTTAGCTGCTGCTTACGAATACCTCGGGAACGAAATGACCGCTTTACTTGGTAGCGGAAAAAATGATAAAGGACTTTGCTATTTCCCGGAAGGAAAAGAATATTACGAAACCCTTGTTTACTATTCCACCGGCAGCTCCGATAACATCAAAGACTTGCAGGACGAAATTGCACAAGCACTCTCTGATGATTTACTTACCTGCTATGAGCTTATGGAAAAGAATCCCGACATCTGGGATGAATGCGTGGCAGCATCCCTTACAAAAAAAGATGCTTCTGCTACTCTGTGTGAATTGCAGGAAGATATGTTAGCGGATTTTCCAAAACCTCCGGTCACAAACTACACCGTCAATTATATTGATGAAAGCATTGCCGATTTTGTAGCCCCGGCATACTACATTGTTGCTCCGATTGATGAATATGATAGTCATTCCATTTATATTAATAAAGAAACTAATACAACGGATATCTATTACTTTACAACCCTTGCCCACGAAGGATTTCCCGGTCATTTATATCAGACCGTCATGACCTATGAATCCGGATTTCCGGCAGTCCGAAGCATGATGAACTACTCCGGCTATACAGAAGGCTGGGCGACTTATGTGGAAATGATGGCCTATTCCTATGCAGATATCGACCCTGATGTCGCTACACTTTTACAGAAAAATCAATCCGCAACCTTAAGTCTCTATGCTGCTACAGATATCGGTATTCACTACGAAGGCTGGGACTTAGACAAAACAAAGAATTTTTGGAGTCACTATGGAATTGACGACGAAGAAGTCATTCAGAACATTTATGAGTATATCGTTGGAGAGCCGGCCAATTATTTAAAATACTATGTCGGCTATCTGGAATTTATGGAACTTCGTGAGAAAGCAGAAGAGACCTATGGAGAAGCATTTGATGAAATTGCTTTTCACAATGCCTTGCTTTCCATCGGACCGGCACCATTTGATATTGTAGAAAAATATCTGAATGTCTACTATGCGCAGTAAAATAAAAAAGCTATCAAAATTTTTATGCAT
>CAMGET010000248.1 GCA_946055175.1 uncultured Roseburia sp. | reverse complement strand
TATTTTGTGTCCTATTACGACTATTACCAACCGGAAGCCTATGTGCCACAGACAGACACGTATATTGCAAAAGACTCTTCCATCAACGAAGAGATTGATAAACTGCGTCTATCTGCTACCGCAGCATTGGTAGAACGAAGAGATGTAATCGTGATTGCATCGGTATCCTGCATTTATGGCTTGGGCAGCCCGGAAGACTACCTTGGCATGATGGTCTCATTGCGTCCCGGCATGGAAAAAAGTAGAGAAGAAGTCATGCGCGCATTGGTTGACATACAGTATACACGTAATGACATGGACTTCCACCGTGGCACATTTCGCGTGCGCGGTGATACAATAGAAATTTTCCCGGCAAACTATGGAGATACTGCCATTCGAGTCGAATTTTTTGGCGATGAAATAGACAGACTAAGTGAAATCGATGTTCTAACCGGGGCGGTAAAATGCCGACTGGAGCACTTTGCTGTTTTCCCGGCATCCCATTATGTCGTTCCACAGGAAAAAATAGTAAAAGCCTGTGATGATATTGAAGCTGAATTGGAAGAACGCGTCCGTTTTTTTAAGGGAGAAGATAAGCTCTTAGAGGCACAAAGAATATCAGAACGAACGAATTTCGATATTGAGATGTTAAAAGAAACCGGCTTTTGCAGCGGAATTGAAAACTACTCCAGACATCTGGCGGGACTTCCGGCGGGAGCGACACCGCATACTCTAATGGATTACTTTAAAGATGATTATTTAATCATTGTCGATGAATCTCATATTACCATTCCACAGATTGGAGGAATGTATGCGGGTGACCAGTCTAGAAAAACCACACTGGTAGACTACGGCTTCAGACTTCCGTCCGCAAAGGACAACAGACCATTAAACTTTGAAGAATTTGAAGATAGAATCGACCAGATGTTATTTGTTTCTGCAACACCAAATGTCTACGAAAGAGAACACGAATTACTTCGTGTAGAACAGATTATCCGTCCTACCGGTTTATTAGACCCTATGGTAGAGGTGAGACCGGTGGAAGGACAGATTGACGACTTGGTCGGTGAAGTGAATAAAGAAGTTAAAAATCATAATAAAGTTTTGATTACGACTTTAACCAAAAAAATGGCAGAAGACCTAACCGATTACATGAAGGAACTGGGCATACGTGTAAAATACCTGCACTCTGATATTGACACCCTTGAACGAGCAGAAATTATTAGGGATTTGCGTTTGGATGTCTTTGATGTGCTGGTAGGTATCAACCTGCTGCGAGAAGGATTGGATATTCCGGAAATCACCTTGGTGGCTATTTTAGATGCAGATAAAGAAGGCTTCCTGCGTTCAGAAACTTCCTTGATTCAGACGATCGGACGTGCAGCGAGAAACAGTGACGGACATGTCATTATGTATGCGGATAAGATGACGGATTCCATGAAAAATGCGATTTCAGAGACAGAACGTAGACGTGCTCTTCAGCAGCAATATAATGAAGAACATGGCATTACACCAACGACCATTAAGAAGGCTGTCCGCGACTTGATTAGCGTATCAAAGAAAGTGGCAGAAGAAGAATTAAACTTCAAGAAGGATCCGGAATCTATGAGCAGAGAAGAATTAGAAAAACTCATTGCGGATATCCAAAAGAAGATGAAGCAGGCGGCAGGAGACCTAAACTTCGAGCTTGCTGCGCAGTATCGTGACCAGATGATACAGCTTAAGACATTACTGCAGGAATTAGAGTGAGGTTACAAAATGAAAGATTCAAACAACAGAAAATATATCAAAATTAGAGGTGCAAAAGAGCATAATCTTAAGAACATCGATGTGGATATTCCAAGAGATTCTTTTACCGTGCTGACCGGTTTGTCCGGCTCGGGGAAATCGTCATTGGCGTTTGATACTATTTATGCCGAAGGTCAGAGGCGTTACATGGAATCACTTTCTTCGTACGCGAGAATGTTCTTAGGACAGATGGAAAAACCGGATGTAGAAAAAATCGAAGGCTTATCGCCGGCAATCTCCATTGACCAGAAATCAACAAACCGTAACCCACGTTCTACCGTGGGAACCGTAACAGAAATATATGATTACTTCCGATTACTATATGCAAGAATTGGTATTCCACACTGCCCGAATTGTGGAAAAGAAATTAAAAAGCAGACCGTAGACCAGATGGTGGACCAGATTATGTCTTTGCCTGAAAAGACAAGAATTCAGCTTCTTGCACCAGTGGTACGCGGAAGAAAAGGAGAACATCAAAAACTCTTAGAACAAGCCAAAAAGAGCGGCTATGTGCGAGTCATCATTGATGGAAACCTATATGAATTGACAGAAGAAATCAAACTGGAAAAGAACATCAAACATACCATCGATATCGTAGTAGACCGACTGGTAATAAAGGAAGGAATTGAACGCCGCTTGACAGACTCTATTGAGAGTGTATTAAAACTCGCGGATGGATTAATGACCGTGGATATCATTGACGGAGAGCCATTACAGTTCTCTGAAAGCTTCTCCTGCCCGGATTGTGGCATCAGCATTGACGAAGTGGAACCACGAAGTTTTTCTTTTAATAATCCTTTTGGTGCCTGCCCAACCTGTTTTGGCTTAGGCTATAAAATGGAATTCGATGTGGAATTAATGATTCCTGATCAGAGGTTATCCATTGAAGAAGGCGCAATCCAGGTAATGGGATGGCAGTCTTGTACAGACAAAAGCAGTTTTACTTATGCCATTTTAAAGGCATTGACGGAGGAATATCACTTTGACTTAAACACCCCATTTGGTGAATATCCGGAAGAAATCAAAAATGTAATTCTATATGGAACAAATGGAAAAGAACTAAAGGTACAGTATACAGGACAAAGAGGAACCGGTGTCTATGATATTGCCTTTGAAGGTTTGATTAAAAATGTGCAGAGGAAATATCGTGAAACGGCATCCGAAACCATGAAGGCTGAATATGAGCAGTTTATGCGTATTACCCCTTGTGAAACCTGTGGTGGAAAACGTCTGAAAAAGGAAGCCTTAGCGGTGACAGTTGGCGGGAAAAATATCTACGATATGACCAATCAATCAGTAAAAGATTTAAAGGCATATTTGGATGAATTGACGTTAACCAAACAGCAAGAGTTAATTGGGGAACAGATTTTAAAAGAAATTCGTGCTAGGGTAGGTTTTCTCAACGAAGTAGGCTTAGATTACCTTTCGCTTTCCAGGGCAACGGGCACTCTTTCCGGAGGAGAGGCGCAGCGTATCCGTTTGGCGACCCAGATTGGTTCGGGCCTGGTAGGAGTCGTTTATATTCTGGATGAACCATCCATTGGTCTGCACCAGAGGGATAATGATAAATTATTAGGTGCATTGATGAATCTGCGTGATTTAGGGAATACTCTGATTGTAGTAGAGCATGATGAGGATACTATGCGTGCAGCAGACTACATTGTGGATATCGGACCCGGCGCAGGCTCACATGGTGGAGAAGTGATTGCCTGTGGTACGGCAGAAGATATTATGAATTGTCCAAATT
>CAMGET010000247.1 GCA_946055175.1 uncultured Roseburia sp. | reverse complement strand
ATTGTACCAAGTCGCTAGCGCGACGGCTAGCCCTAAGTACGTGAAACCACTACTTTTTTCAAAAAAAAATAGCAGTTTTTGTGTATATGTTGTATTGTTAAGTTACCACACAAAACAACTACATATTCACAAGAACTGCTATGCTTAGTTTATCATGGATTTTTAAACTCAACAACTACATATCTGAAAAATTTTATCGTCCACCGCCCAGTAACCAAATAAATGTCTGGTTCTTGCTGTTATTTTATTTTTTACTTAGGAGGTTCCATTATGGACGATCATTTAAATTCTTTTCGGGAGATGCTCTCCCTTCGCGGTCTTACCGACCATACCATTGTTTCTTATTCTACATATATCTCTGCATACCTTCAGTATCTTTCCGATGTCATTCATACTTCTCCGGAAGATGTATCCTGGCAGGAAATGAGAAATTTCATCTTCTGGATCCAGAAAGAACGCTCTCTTTCTGACCGGACGATAAATTGCTGTATCTCCCAGCTGCGTTTCTTCACCATATTTGTTCTTCACAAACAATGGGATCCCTACCAGATTCCCTTCCGTAGGTTTGATTCCTATATCCCTTTTATCCCTACCAGGGAAGAAATGCAGACCTTCCTTTTTTCTATTTCTGACCTTAAATTTAAAGCCCTTCTTTGTCTGATGTTCTCTGCTGGACTCCGTATTGGTGAAGTCCGTCATTTGAAATGTTCCGACATCGAACATTCAAGAAACCGCATCCATATCCGTGCTTCAAAGAGCCGCTCTGACCGTTATGCCCAGCTTTCAGAAAATGCCTGGCAGCTTATCTTGCAATACTGGTATTCTCTCCCTCCTGAGAAGCGTCCAAAGGACTGGCTTTTTCCTCAGAAAAGAAATCCCTCCAAGCCGATTGACCATCAGAGTGTTCCTGATTTTATCCGTTCTCATGAGAGGGAACTAGGCTGGGAACACCGCTTCACCTGCCACACTTTCCGTCATGCCTTCGCAACCTATCATTACGAAGACGGTACGGATCTGCTAACTTTAAAAAATCTTATGGGTCACCGTTCCATCTCCTCTACTTTAATTTATGTGCATCTGTCTGCCCGCACCCTTTCGGCTTCCCCAAGCCCCTTTGATAAGATGGGAGGTACCTTCCATGAATAAGTCTAAGATACAGCAGATTTGGGATTTTTCTTATGCGGATTATTGTAATTCGGATTTTTTTCAATCCGATATACAGAAAAAAGCTTCCAGAGCCATCATGGATTGTAAATCCGGAACTCTGGGGTATTCCATCAGTGAGTGTACAGAATGTGGACATATCGAGATTCACAATAATTCCTGCCGCAACCGGAATTGCCCGAACTGCCAGGCTGTTAACAAAGAAATCTGGGTAGATAAGCGCAGGGCAGAAGTCATTGACTCTTCTTATTTCCACGTAGTGTTTACTCTCCCACATGAATTAAACCACCTGATTTACTGTAACCAGAAATCTCTTTATGGTCTGCTTCACAGATGCTGCGCTGAAACACTTCTGGAACTTTCAGCCAATAAGAAGTATCTCGGAGCAACACCCGGTATCATTCAGGTTCTCCATACCTGGAATCAGGAACTGGATTACCATGTGCATATGCATTGTATCATTTCAGGCGGCGGTCTCACACAGGAGCAAAAGATACGTAAGTCAAAAGACAAGTTTTTTATTCCGGTTAAAGTACTCAGGGATAAATTTAAAGGCAAATACCTCTCCTGTCTTGATCACATGTATCAACAGAAACAGCTTTCTTTCTCTTCCTCCTGCGAGAAACTACGTAACTCCTATGAGTGGAAGGAATTCAAAAATGATCTTTATGCAAAAGAATGGTGTCCTTACATAAAAGAAACATTTAATGGATTTGGCAATGCCCTCGAATATCTTGGAAGATATACACATAAGATAGCCATCTCCAACAACCGGATCCTGTCGGTCACTGAAAAGGAAGTAACTTTTTCAGCACGTGGTAAAAGTTCCGGTGATCCCAAACGCAAGATTACTCTTACCAATCAGGAATTTATTCGGCGATACCTGATGCATGTGCTGCCTCATAGTTTTCAAAAAGTACGTTATTATGGTTTTTTGAACAATCGTTCAAAAGCGAAGAATCTAAAACTCATTTTTAAACTACAGGGACATCAAAAGTTCCGTCAGAGGTTTACAGGACTTTCTATTGCAGAGCTGTTGAAAGTAGTCTGGAATTTTGATATCACAATCTGCCCCGCATGTGGCTGCTGCAGCATGAAACCAGTCGGAAGGACATATGCACAGAATGATTGGTAATTCAGTATATTTATATCGTTTTTTTCAGGCTTTCCGTTGGAAAGTCTGCGAAGCATGCCTAAAATTCTTTGTTGTTCAAAAAACAATAGGAATTTCCATAGCTTGTAAGGCAGAAATTTCACTTTTCGGCTTGGGGGAGAAAAGCAATCCCCATATACATCCCGGCTAAACGTCCGCGACTTGGTACAATAAGAAAGAATCACATTCAGAGCAGTTCTATTTTTTCCAGAACTGCTCTTTTATTATCTGCTCTGAATCTGATACTTTCCTTAAGAATTATACCAAATGTTCTGTCTACTGCCTATAACGGTTTCATCCAATTATTAAAATCGATGTTTTACATTATACAAAAATGCCCTTATCCAAGCAAACATACTCATACTTGAATAAAGGCATTCTCACAGTTCAATTAAAACTCTCTTTTAAACTCCGCCTAAGCTTCTTCCACTGTTTCCTCTTCTGTATCATCAACTGCCGCATTGTGTGCTTCCAGAACGGTGACCACTGTCATCTCCAGATCCGTCATCAGATCAATATCTTTATTCGATGCAATCGGCAGATCTTTCACTTTCACAGACTCACCCGGTTTCATATTTGCCACGTCAATCTCGACCTTCTCAACAAGTGCTTCCGGAACTGCCTTATATGCGATTTCAGTCAATACCGGTTCCAGCACACCTTCCATGACCATCTCGTGGTTCAACAGAACAACTTCTGCAACCGAATGAACTTTCTCTCCACTTACCAATGCCTGAAAATCCACTTCATCCACCTGTTTCTTCAAGGTGTTGTAATCTACTTCTTTGATCAGTACATGCATCTTCTGTCCATCCACATCCAGGACGATCTGGCTTCCTTTGTTTTTCGTCTTAAGGAGCTTATCTACCTCTGCTTTCTCCATTTTGACCGGTATAGATCCTTCAATTTCTTTTCCAAAAATGTTTCCGGTAACAAATCCTTCCCGTCTAAGCTTTTTTGCTTTCGTTTCCATGTCTCTTTTTTCAGCTTTCAAAGTATTCATTTATCTTTTCCTCCTACAAAACTGATTGCTTAGCGGCCTTTCTTCATACTCTCTTACAAATACAGGTCAGTTAAGTATTTCCTTGTTACACGTGTATTATAACACACATCCATCGGAAAAGATGCATAAATATCGATTTATTTTGCATGTTTTTCTCGCGTTTTTGCACAATTTTACTATCTTTTTTCTGCTCAAAAAGAGCTT
>CAMGET010000246.1 GCA_946055175.1 uncultured Roseburia sp. | reverse complement strand
TAAAATCCTTTCATTATTATGACAGAATGTATCCGTCTCAGGATGTGGCAAGCAGTATTGGTAATCTGATTGCATTGCCTTTGCAGGGGCAGGCACTTAAAGATGGTAACAGTGCTTTTGTGGATGAAAACTGGAATGCATATCCAAATCAGTGGGATATTTTACTAAATAAAACAGAAAAACTTGGTATAGAGGATATTGAAAAATATATGGCAAAATGGCAGGCAGAACTGGCAGAAAGTCGAGGGATGCTAGCTGGTACTGATATGAATAATAGGCCAAAGCCATGGAAAAAGAAGTGTGAGTTTGTTAAGGAGGATGTTGTTGGCAAACTACATATGGTGCTTAGTAATGGTGTTTATATTGACACGCTGAATCTTATGCCGAGAATACAAAACCAAATCCGTAGTCTGGCTGCTTTTGATAATCCGGAATTTTATAAAAATAAGAGATTGGGATATTCTAATTACTATAATTTTAGCGCTGTATATTTGGGAAAGGATGTAGATGGATACATACAGATTCCAAGAGGACTGAAGGAACAAATTATTGAAGAATGCAAAAAGTCCGGAATTGCTGTTGATATATCTGATCAAAGGGAGAAAGGGCGACCAATCAGAGTTTCTTTTAAAGGTGATTTACGAACACAGCAGGAGTTGGCGGCAGAGAAGTTATTGACTTATTCAGATGGTGTATTAAGTGCGGCAACGGCATTTGGTAAAACGGTTGTGTGCAGTTACCTGATTGCGGAACGTAAGGTAAACACGCTTATTTTGTTACAAAGTAAGGATTTGCTTAACCAGTGGGTTGAAGAACTGAATAAATTCTTGGATATCAAAGAAGAGTCACCGGAATATGAGACGAAAACGGGCAGGAAGAAAAAGAGGGATAGTGTTATTGGGATTCTGCATGGCAGTAAAAATACATTAACAGGTATTATAGATGTTGCAATGGTGGGTTCCATGTACAGTAAAGGTAAATTCAATGATTTAATTAATTCATACGGAATGGTAATTATGGACGAATGTCACCATGCGGCATCTAATACATCCATGGAGTTATTGCAAAAAATTAATGCGAAATATGTTTATGGAGTTTCTGCCACACCAAAACGCGGAGACAGCTTGGATAAGATTATTTATATGCTGCTTGGACCACTCCGGCACAGATTTACAGCCTTGGAAAGAGCACAGGAGCAGGGAATAGGACATTATTTTGTTCCGAGGTATACAAGAGTTGTGGATACTGCTGACAGCAAGGATGATATCAATAAAGCATACAGTCTGATTAGTGCCAGTAAAGTGCGTAATGAGATGATTGTAAATGATGTGATAGCATGTATTGCGATGAAGCAGACTCCGGTCATTTTGACGAGATTTAAGGAACATGCAAAGCTTTTATATGACACTCTGAAAGAAGAAGCTGATCATGTATTCCTTCTGTATGGAGATAATACGGATAAAGAAAATGCGGATATACGAGTTAGATTGAAGCAGGTTCCTAAAAATGAATCTCTCATTTTGGTTGCAACCGGTCAGAAGATAGGAGAAGGCTTTGATTTTCCGAGACTTGATGTGTTGATGCTTGCAGCACCGGTATCTTTTGAGGGGCGTCTGGAACAGTATGTAGGAAGATTAAATCGTGACTATGAAGGTAAAGAAGCTGTTTATGTATATGATTATATTGATGCTCATATGAGATTCTTTAATAAAATGTATGGTAAAAGATTGAAGACATACAAGAAAACCGGATTTTCTATATGGACGGGAGATGAACAGACTAAGCAGATAATTAATGCGATATATGATTCCGGTAATTACACGGAAAAATTCGAGCAGGATATTGTGGAAGCAGAGAAATCAATTGTAATTTCCAGTCCGGACATACGACAGAATAAGATTGACAGACTGTTATCACTGGTTAAA
The DNA here is from genome assembly GCA_946055175.1 of uncultured Roseburia sp. Taxonomy (GTDB): domain Bacteria; phylum Bacillota; class Clostridia; order Lachnospirales; family Lachnospiraceae; genus Roseburia. The sequence goes on along the minus strand of CAMGET010000246.1, from coordinate 1,605 downwards.
GATCGTCAGGAAAAAGGTGTAAATGTAACAGTCATTACTACAGATCCGGAGGGAGTTGTATATGGCAGTGCGGATGTATGTTATGAATTAATTAGAGAGATGCAGCAGGTAGGAATTAATGTAGTAACAAAAGCGGAAGTAGAGGAGCGATTCGCCGTTATTGATGAAGAACTGGTATGGCATGGTGGCATGAATCTGCTTGGTAAGGTGGATGTCTGGGATAATTTAATGCGTATCAAAAATCATCAAGTGGCTGCAGAACTTTTGGAAATTGCACTTGGAGTTACATCGGATTCATAAGGAGGTACTCATGAAAAAACAACTAAAATGCTACATCTACACACGTGTATCCACTTCCATGCAGGTAGATGGCTACAGTTTAGATGCGCAAAAAGACAAATTGCATAAATACGCTGATTACCAAGATATGATTATCGCTGGGGAATACTCTGACGAAGGTAAATCCGGTAAAAGCGTGGAGGGTCGCCCACAATTTCAACAGATGCTTCAGGATATTGAAACAGGTAAAGACAACATTGATTTCGTACTCGTATTCAAGCTTTCCCGATTTGGAAGAAATGCAGCAGATGTATTATCCTCGCTTCAGCGAATGCAGGACTTCGGTGTCAATCTTATCTGTGTAGAAGATGGAATTGACAGTTCTAAAGACGCGGGTAAGCTGATGATTTCCGTGTTATCCGCAGTGGCTGAAATAGAGCGTGAAAATATATTGGTGCAGACCATGGAAGGGCGCAGACAGAAGGCAAGAGAAGGTAAGTGGAATGGTGGATTTGCTCCTTATGGATATCAGCTTATCAATGGTGAGTTGCATATAGCTGAGGATGAGGCAGAGGTTATTCGTATTATCTACGATAAGTTTGCCAATACCACTATGGGAATTGCTGCAATAGCGACATTCCTAAATAACAGCGGATACAAGAAGAAACTTCGCCAGAACAATACGATTGAAGGCTTTTCCACATCCTTTGTAAAAGGTGTACTGGATAATCCGGTGTATTGTGGTAAGCTTGCTTTTGGCAGAAGAAAGAATGAGAAGATTCCTGGTACAAGAAATGAGTACCACATTGTTAAGCAGGACAATTACATGCTTAACGATGGTATCCATGAGGCGATTGTCTCGGAAGAATTGTGGAATCAGGTGCATAAAAAGAGACAGGAAACCGGTGTTGCAAACATCAAAACCCACAGTCTAGATCATGAGCATATTTTATCCGGTATTATTAAATGTCCAATATGCGGTAGTGGTATGTATGGCAATGTAAATCGTAAAAAGCATCCTGACGGCGGGCATTACAAAGATTATTTTTACTATGCCTGTAAGCACCGAACTTTTGTTAATGGTCACAAATGTACTTACCGTAAGCAGTGGAGTGAGGATAAAATCAATGCGGCGGTGGAAGAAGTTATCCGTAAGCTTGTAAACAATCCAAAGTTCAAAACTGAGATTCAGAAGCACATCGGTAACAGCATTGATACACAGGAACTTGATAGAGAGCATGAGGGATTACAGGAGAGATTGAAGCAGATAATCGGTGCCAAGAACAAACTGGCTAATCAGATAGATAACTTATCCGTATCGGACAA
>CAMGET010000245.1 GCA_946055175.1 uncultured Roseburia sp. | reverse complement strand
ACACCCCTAATGGTATAATCGTTAAGATTGTATCATTTTCTTTGTCCTAACGAATTTATACAGACATCCAGTATGAGAAACACTTATTCGGTAATTAAGCGATCTTCTCATAACAACAATTGTGGTAGCATAAAATTGTACTTTTGTGAAAAGATTATGGATGAAAATTAATACTATAATGGTGTGTATTTTACAGTAAAAGTTCATTTTTAAATCAGTTTTTCATGTGCTAAAATCGTTGAAAAAAAGAGAAAAAGAGCACATCATTTTTTACGGTAAAAGCGCTGAAATACATTATATTATAATGTGAAGTATAATTTTTACTTCAAATTTTACTGCACTTTAAAAAGTCATTCATTTGTTGTGGCAATCTTATCACCCGTTTTTTATTGTAAAATGGCTGGAATACTCCGTATTTTCGTGCAGATAGGTTTTTTCACTCCATATTTTACAGTAAAGGGATAATAACAGGGGTTCAGGGGGAAACACCCTGACAAGATGCATTGGAGGAGGCAGAGACGGCTCTAATGCGTATCTTGCCATGGTTATCTTAAGTTCAAAATGTTCATTTTGTTAATGAAGATGTACTTTAAGCAAAGAAGTAGAATATGGTTGACAAAAATTGTTTTCGTGTATTTTTTACACTGTACACGAGGTTATCAATAGAAAGATTGCTAGAAAGGAAGAATAATTTTCTGGTTGTCAGAATCATTGCTTTCTTTGTAGTGTAGTTGTAATATATATATAAGAAGTCTTAGGTGACTTGTTTATAATAAAAGATGCAGAAGTGAGCATGGTTACTACGGAAGGAGGAAAGCTTTGAACAAGGAATTTGAACGCTGCTGCACATTTCTGGCTGAGATGATGGAAAAGTATGGTCTGGAGGTTTTGCGTGATATAGTTGTAGAGCTTCAGTTAGAACCAGAAACTTGGCGTTATGATGCAGAAGGGACAATAATTCGGTATGAGACTTATGTGAATAGATTTCAGAAACGATTTAGGAAAGTTGCATAAGGATTACCGACATCCTGCGAGAGTGGGATGTGATACATATGAAAGAGCGTTCAAAAAGAAAAAGTTATTGAGACAATAGAATAAACTACAAATAAAAATTCGAATAAAATCCGGAAAAGAATTGACTTTTTTTAAGAGAAATGATAGAGTTTATGTAGGCCGTAGGGAGGCAAGGGTAGTGCCCTAATCCAAATATCCTATTAGCGGGATTAAGAATGGTATATCCATTCTTTTTTTTTACCGAAAAGAGGTGATGTGATGGCAAATACAGAACCGCCAATAACACTTGAAGAACAAGTAATACAAATGAAAAAATATGTTTCTTTCAGACAGCGTAAGAGGATGAGAGATTTTCTAAATTATGCTGGATATTTTCGTGCGAGTAGATATGGAAAGTTTTTGCTGTCAAGAGTCGAAGTGACTGGTGCGAAATCGAAACAGGATACACTGTTTGCTTTGTATAAGTTTGATGTTGAGCTTAGGCGGATATTGAGCTTTTATTGTAATAGGGCAGAGGTTCGTTTTAAAAGTGCTTTATCTAATGCCTGTTCAATAAAATTGAATAATGGTACTTTTTATTTGGATAAGCAGTCATATACACCTTCGCAAGGTGAAAAGGATGCCAAGAAAAGAAAACAAAACATAGTTTTCTTTAACAATCATCTGTATAAAGATATACTTGATAAAGAGGAAAAGTTGCGCAAAGATGTGAGAAAATATCCTGAACTGAAGGAATATAGAAAAGGTGGTAATCGGCAAAAGAATAAATTGCCGGTATGGGTTGCGTTTAGTTACTTTGAGTTAGGGACAGTAACGATGATGTATAATTATTTGCGTGGTGATTTGCGCAAGGCAATTCTGGTTTACTCATTTGCAAAAACAACCTATGCTAAAAGAGACACAGAGATCATGGATACGTGGTTGGATGCCGTAAGAAATCTGAGAAATTACTGTGCACACAATTCAATGTTAGTAGGTATGACATCGTCAGTTGTATTAATGGATTCTAACGATGATGCAACCTTGTTGCAAGCAGATAATGATTTGTTTTCTAGAATATATGCACTAAAGAAATTGATTCCGATTGACGACACAGACAATATGAAGAAGGATATCAAAAAGTTAATCAATAAAACTCCGGTAGATGTATGTTTACTGGGAATTCTTCCAAGTAATTGGGAAGAAATATATGATAAAATAGTTGAATTTTAAAATAGTATAACGCATATACTATTTATGGCCGTAGAGAGGCAAGGGTAATGCCTTAATCCAAATATCTTATTAGCGGGTAGACAGTCAGAGTTATGGCTGTCTATTTTTTTGTTGAATTGAAGTTGGAACAGCGGTATAATTTTGTTGGGACAATAGAAGAGCTTGTTAATGCAGTAGCATTGATTGGAGGTTTACATGGAAATTTCAAAAAGCGATTGGAAATTATTCAGAGCATGCATTGCTGAATGGCAGGAAAATTATATGGAACGCTTAGTGAAAGAATATATTGATATGTTGAATGGAAACGGAAATGCCTCGGATAAGTTCTGGGAGCTGGAAGAGCGAATAAAGAAGGACAAGAAACATCCGGGAGTTATGCTTGAATTAAGTAAAGGAAATATGATTTTCGATATTGTGGCACTGATTAATAGTGGTGTGATAACAACTGCTGATTTGGAAGGGTTTAGTGATGAATTAAGAAAAAGTGTTGATTTTCTTTTGCATAGGTAGCAGAAGGTATTACGTACATAAGAATTGCAGGTGATAGTCATGAATATAGAAGCATATGATGCAGAGTCTTTGAGGAAGCTTGTCAGACTTCTCGAATATGAGAACAGATTGCTAAAAGAAAAACTGAAAAAAGAAAATATTCCATATGATGAAGTCAATCCATTTGAAGAGACTATAGATAATGTGGAAGAGTATGACCCTGACCAGGGAGAACGTATTGTCAATTCATCATTTATAACAGAGGAGATGGCAACACATTTCTTTTCTATGTTTTGGGGGCGAGAGGATGTTTTTGCCAAGCGAGGTAAAAACGGAGGTTATTTTCCACAATGCGATAATCGTTGGAATGATAGGTTATGTCCGAAACAACGAGGCGAAAAGATGTTTTGTGATGAGTGTGAAAATACAAAATGGACAAAACTGGATGTTAAGAAAATAATTGCTCATTTATTGGGCTATAAAGAAGATGGCTCAGATGTAATAGGTGTATATCCGCTTTTGCCAAATGGGACATGCAGATTTATTGTGTTTGATTTTGATAACCATGAAAAAGGTGCAGAGGCGACAGATTTTGCCAATACAGATACTGAGTGGCATAAGGAAGTAGATGCCCTTAGAAAAATGTGTGAGATAAATGGTATTAAGCCATTGATAGAGCGTTCTCGTTCCGGTAAAGGTGCTCATGTATGGATTTTCTTTAAGAAAGCAATACCGGCTTCTGTAGCCAGAAATTTTGGATTTCTGTTATTAGATAAAGGTTCTGCAGCAATTAACTTAAAATCCTTTCATTATTATTACAGAATGTA
>CAMGET010000244.1 GCA_946055175.1 uncultured Roseburia sp. | reverse complement strand
ATGAAGAGGACTGTCGGATACGATAATTACCCTTCCGTGTAAGGAGGCGCTAAAATGCATGTAATTTATGTTGATGATGAAAAACCTGCTAGAGAAAATTTCAGATTGACGGTAGAGGGATTTCCCGATATAGAAAGTCTGCAGTTATTTGAACGGGGTGAAAGCGCTGTCATATGGGCAAAAGAACATGATGTTGATGTTGCAGTTTTGGATATAGAAATGTCAGGACTTCGTGGAATCGAGCTGGCAAAAGAATTAAAGACCATCAATAAAAATATCTGCATTATTTTTGTAACGGCTTACAGCCAATACGCATTAGATGCTTTTAAGGTGGATGCAATTGGATATATTTTAAAGCCATATTCCAAAGGTGAAGTGCGTAAGGAATTGGATAAAGTACAGAGGATACGTCCTTTACCTAAGAAACGAATGGAGATAACTACTATTCCGTGTTTCTCAGTTTCAGTCGACGGAACAATTTTAAAAATCAGCAATGCGAAAGCAAAGGAATTATTTGCGCTACTAGTTGACCGGGCAGGTTCCGGCATTACAGGAAGTGAAGTCATTTCTTATTTATAGCCGGAGCGTGCAAGCGATGTAAATACCCAGTCATTATACCGGGTGAAATTAAAACGTTTTATGGATGTGCTGCGTGAGGTTGGAATGGAAGGAGTGATTGCAAGCTCAGGAAGAGAGAAATATCTTGTAACGGAATTAGTAGAGTGTGATTTATACCGGATTCTTGAAGGGGATAAAAATGCGTCAAAATGCTATGCCGGAGAGTATATGAGGGAATACTCCTGGGCGGAAGCGAGAAATGCGCAGTTAAGCAAATTGAAATACCAATTGTTTACAACAAATATGGAGATTATGATCCGAACGGACTTTTATATGTGCTAAAAAAAGATGCAGCGAGAATACGGAAAGAGGCATTTAGTCATTCTTTAAATCGGGCATTATCCATTCATGTACAGGGATTGCGATATGAGGTACAGACCTCAGATGGAGCGAGCGTTGGTTATAATAGAGATTCCACGACAAAAAATCAGATCCTATATACATGGTATGCAGATAAAGAAGGTGTATATTCTTTTCAGGATATGGGGGGATACCAGAAGCAGTGAAGAAGGTGCCTGCTGTCCGGGTGATTATCTATATCGTTCCGGAAGTTTGAAATGGGATGTTGAATCCGGTATGTGGAGAATTTTCAGAGTGCTGAAGCAGGGTATTGGATGTAAGTGCAGGAATATTTGCAGGAAGGTAATAAACAAAGTAGGAAAATAAGAGGAAAAGGGCACAGTGATGTACCCTTTGATAATAAAGTGCATACATATAAATAAAAAATATTGTGCACATGAATGAAAAAATAGAAAATCTTTTAAATCTTGCCATGGATGCGACACCGGAAGAACGGGCAAAATCTTTGAATTTAAATGTAGGTTATGACACAGAAAGTGCATCATGGGAAGTAGTCGTAAAATTCTTTGGAACGAAGGAACAATTGCAGACGATTTTTGAAAGTGCGTTTCCAACGGAGTTTTCAAATATTAAAATCGAAGTATTAAGTAATGAATATGTCATTTTACAAATCCCGGAAAATCTGGTAACACCGGTAGCAGACCTACCGGAAATTGAATATATGGAAAAGCCAAAACAATTGTTTTTTACAGTTGAAAATGGAAAAAGTGCATCCTGTATCAATGCTTTACAGACAGGACAGGGTTCCACAGATGTAATTAACCGCAGTAACTTGACAGGGCGGGGAGTATTAGTGGCAATTGTTGATTCAGGGATTGACTATAGTCATCCGGACTTTCGGAATACAGATGGAACGACGCGGATTATTAGATTATGGGATCAGACGCTGGATAATGTTTATGATAGAGAAACGATTAATCGAGCTTTAGAACAGCCAACCGAGGCAGAACGATATGCAATCTGTCCAAGCAGGGATATATCCGGACATGGAACACATGTGGCAGGAATCGCAGCTGGAAATGGCAGGGCTTCAAATGGACGCTATCGCGGGGTAGCATATGAAAGTGAGCTTGTCGTAGTAAAACTTGGAACGCCAAGGAAACGTACACTTCCAAGAACTACAGAATTGATGCGGGCACTGGATTTTTGTGTGAATACAGCAAGAGAATTGGGAATGCCGATTGCAATCAATCTGAGTTTTGGCAATAACTATGGTTCGCATTCGGGCACTTCATTAATAGAAACATTTATCAATGATATGGCGGATTTCGGTCGGAATGTGATTGTGATTGGAAGTGGAAATGACGGAGCAGCAGCCTTACATACGTCAGGACGCGTAATACAAAATCAAACGAGTGCTATTGAATTGGCGGTCAGTGAATTTGAGCCGACCCTTAATTTACAGATTTGGAAAAATTATGTGGACAATATTGATATTGTATTAGTGCACCCGAATGGAACCAGAGTAGGCCCACTACAAAAAACATTAGGACCACAGCGTTTTCGTATGGGGGATACCAATATGCTGATTTTTTACGGGGAACCGGCACCATACAGCCCCTATCAGGAGATTTATTTTGAATTTCTTCCGGTTGGTACCTACTTGGATAGCGGAATCTGGAGTATTGAATTGATTCCAAAAGAAATTGTACTTGGAGAATATAATATGTGGTTGCCTTCCGGTGGAACCTTGAATATAGGTACGGCTTTTTTGAACCCTGTGGAAGAGACGACTTTGACGATTCCTTCGACTGCCTCGAAAGGAATCACAGTAGGAGCGTATGACGCACGTTTTCGTCAACCGGCAGCCTTTTCCGGGCGTGGGTTTACTAGAGAGACGAATCAGGTAAAACCGGATCTTGTGGCACCGGGTGTAGAAATCACTTCATGTGCACCGGGGGGCGGTTATGAAACCAGGACAGGAACATCCATGGCGACACCATTTGTGACAGGAGGGGCCGCACTAATGATGCAATGGGGAATTATTAATAAAAACGATATTTATTTGTATGGGGAGAAATTAAGAGCATATCTGATTCGTGGAGCAAAGCGGAACTTTGCAGGATTTTCGCAGTGGCCTAATCCACAGCTTGGCTGGGGGGCTCTATGCGTGAACGAAAGCCTGCCGGTATAGTTATTTCGTAAACGAAATACTTATTTTGCTTGATTTTATAGAAATATCGTTATATTCTTAAAAAGTGGTATGTTGTCCTTTTCTTTTGCGAAAATGAAATGGTAATATTAAGAAAAAAGGACATGGAGGTATAAAAATATGAAAGATAGTAAAAGAGTAATTTTAATGGTTTTAGATAGTGTGGGTATTGGGGAGATGCCGGATGCGGCTGAATATGGAGATGAAGGAAGCAATACACTAAAAGCAGCTTCCACGAGTTCTTATTTTTCAATGCCGAATATGAGAAAACTTGGATATTTTAATATTGACGGAGTAGACATTGGAGAGAAGGAAGCAAATCCACTGGGATCGTTTGCACGTATGACAGAGGTGTCAAAAGGAAAAGATACTACCATCGGACATTGGGAAATTGCAGGTATTATTTCACCGACACCATTGCCAA
>CAMGET010000243.1 GCA_946055175.1 uncultured Roseburia sp. | reverse complement strand
AGTGGACACATAGAGAAGGCAAGTACCGCTATATCGTTTTATTCTATAAAACGGATACCTATTTCGGGGAACTAAAATCATCCGATGAGGGAAGCGTATTTTGGATTGAAAAAGAGAACTTAAAGAACTATGTTCTTGCAGAAGGATTTGAAGGAATGTTTGAAGTGTTTGAGCGTAATGATCTGTCCGAAAACTATCATTGGCTGGAAAATGGTGAGTGGAAAGAAGAAAATAAGTGATGGAAGTATGAAGGATTACTCTTATGTAATGCTCCGTTGGATTTCGGTACATGATGCATTGATTGTTTTTGCGGGATTGAAATGATACAGTTTACTTACGGTACCGAGATAACGGAGGACAATAGTTATGGGTTTGATATTACAATTTGTGACTTCAAGATGTTCAAAAGTTGATGAATAGTTGAAATTCTTCTATTATCCTTTTTGTCAGTGCATTTTGTGCGTTTCTTCGTATAAACGAATGCAGTGTATCTATTTATGTTGCATGGGTAGGAATTGCATCAGCATTCTTTATGGGGAGTATTGGCTTTTTTGCAGCCGGACTGGTGTTTGTTATACTGACGTTTGTGAAAAAGCAGAAAACTACCACCTGAATCCGGTAGGATAATAATTGAACGCACAATGGTACTTTAGTATTGATATGTTTGTGACAGAATGTTATTATATAAGCATTCAAGGTCATATTTATTAGAAATATTACTAAATTACGATTGGGGAGAAGGTTATTATGGGAGAAAAGAAAAAAAAGACAATGTCGATGATGAAAGCATTACTTTTTATAGCACTGCTACCAACGACAATTGCTGCGTTTACAATTGCTGCAGTTGGGTGTGTGTCCGTGGCTGATTCCATGGATAGGGATGTCTACCATGAATTGTATGTGGCAGCTGAAGGAATGAAGGAATACTATGAGTGGGAAATTAAGCACACGCAAGACCATCAACCTGTGTATGCGCATGATTATGTTGATACTTTTTTGGATGATGACATTCAGCTAACCTTATTTTTAGAGGATGTTCGATATATCACCTCGATAGAAGACCCGAATAATCCGACCGGTAGAAACGAAGGTACCAGTGCTGATCCGGAGATTTGGGCTCTTGTGTCTGCGGGAAACGAATATGAAGATAAGGGAGTTAAGGTAAAGGGGGAAGATTATTATGTAGCCTATTTGCCGGTTGAGGATGAATACGGAAATGTCATTGGAATGGCTTTTGCGGGAAGATCGCAGGCTCTTGTCAACAGTACCATTAATTCCATGGCGATGAAGTTTATTTTGGTGACCATATTAATTGTTGTTATTTGCGGCATCGTAGTTATTTTAATTGCAAGAAGAATTAAGGAGCCACTTGAAATTATTGCAAAGAACTTACAACTTTTAACAGAGGGAGAATTAAAGCCCTATAAGACCGCTAAGAGTTCGATTACAGAAATTGATTCTATCATTCAATCACGTAAGCAACTGTCAACAACGCTTCAGGATATTGTTATGAAAGTGCAGAATGCTTCAAATGACCTTCTTGACAGCGGAAGTGAACTGCAGAATGTTGCGGTTACCACCTCAAACAGTGCGGAGGATATTTCCCGTGCTGTTACAGAGATGTCAAAGGGAGCTGTCTCAATGGCTACAGATATCGAGAATGCAACCGTAAAAGTAATGGATATGGGAAGCAAGATAGAAGGTATTGTAAGTGCAATTAATGACCTTGACAATGTTGCCGGCGGAATGGATTCGGCAGGCAAAAAGGCAATGGATATCATTCAGATACTTGATGAGTCCAATAATAAGACGGTAGAAGCAATTGAAATTGTAGCGCAAAATGTGGAAGCTACAGATAAATCTGTCGAGGAAATCACGGCAGCAGTTAACTTTATTACATCAATAGCAGAACAAACTAATCTTTTATCTTTGAATGCTTCCATTGAGGCTGCACGTGCCGGCGAAGCCGGAAGAGGATTTGCGGTTGTGGCAAATGAGATTTCTTCACTTGCAGATCAATCGAGCAAATCCGCAAAACAGATCGAAGCAGTTTTATCTGTATTAGTGGCAGATTCCAAGCGATCCATTGATAAAATGGAAGAAGTTAAGACGCATTTGCGGGAACAGCAGAATAATCTAAAAGATACGCAAAAAGAATTTGCGAATGTAAATGTTGGTATTCAGGATACAAGAAAACAAAGCAGTATGGTTGATTTGCAGGCGAAGGATTGTGATGCTTCAAGAACAGGTGTGATAGATATCATTTCGAATCTTAGCGCAATATCAGAACAGAATGCGGCAAGCACACAGGAGACAACTGCTTCCATCGAAGAATTGACTGCAACCATTAATCTTGTTGCAGAACAGGCAACAGGGGTAAAAGGTCAGGCACAGATTCTGGAAGAGACAATTAATTTCTTCAAAATGTAAAAGTATTTTTATGAAAACTATGAAGTGGACACCTGTGTGAATGATAGGTGTTCACTTTTTATGCAAAAAAAGGTAGTTTTATATGAGTGCCGATTTTCTCTCATTGAATCTGCCACTCTAATATGGTAATATTTTCCTAAGATATTTTGAAAACAATGTATCATATTGCAATTATTGGGAGATTTACGGATGAATGAATGCACCTTTTGGGAGAAGGCAGCCGTCAAAGCTTCAGCAATTGTAGAGGCTATTGACCAGAATTTAGACAATTCTTATATTTGGGTGACGAATCTTAAGGAACATGAGTCGTGGTGCTCTACAAAAGTAAAAGAATATTTTGGTTTATCTGCCCAGACTTTTCATGAATTTGAACTAATAATAAAGGAACTGGTGCACCCTCAAGACCAAGAAGAATATCAGGAAAAAATCAATAGATGGTTGAAGGGAATGGATTTAGACTCTGTACTGGGCTCTCGTATACGTGGGAAAAATGGAATCTATTCGATGTTTACTTTTCATGCTAAAGCTATTTGTGACGAGAACTATAAACCGGAATATTTGGTTGTTACAATTAAAAATGAAAATATCTTTCCCAAGTTTGACCCGCAGACAGATTTGTATTCTTATGCAAAATATGTGAAAGATTTAGAACGAGGAATTGCAAGCGAGGAAAAACTTGCGATTTTACAAATTCAGGTAGAGGGATTTAACACGTTTAATCTCATCTATGGTCTCGATTATTCGGGCGAATTGTTGCGGGCAATTGCCCACAAATTTATCTTTATGATGGATATGGATAAAGCTGTCTATCGCCTGGAGTGTGAGCGTTTTGTATTTATATTGAAAAAAGCAGGAAGAGAAGAATTAATTGATTTCGAGCAGCAAGTACGTCATGCTCTTGACAACGGGGTGATGATGGCTGGGAAGACGATTTCTTTTAAAATGAGTTCAGGAGCGATTCTCCTTGAGAACTATCGAGGAGACTCTTCTTCCGTCCGCGGTCAGGTTGCGTATGCACTGGACCATTCTATACATAAGCATCAGGGACAGCTTGTCATATTCAATGATGAGGTGCATACGAAAAATGGGACAGACCTTGCCCTTATGAAGGTGATTCATCAGTCTGTT
>CAMGET010000242.1 GCA_946055175.1 uncultured Roseburia sp. | reverse complement strand
CCAATATTTCCGATTTCCTTAAGGACATCCATATACATACTGTTTACTTCTTCAAGAGAGAATTTCCCCATGATAAATACCTTCCTTTTTGTAAGCAAACATAGTGAGGCCAATCCCTGGCCTCACTATGTTATACATCCTTGTAATTTATGCGTTTTCTTTTTCTTCTACGATAGCATTAATGTCAAATAACGAAATCAATTCTTCCCCATGTTTTCCTACGCCATTAATAAAGCTTCCTTTGCCACTTGACTTTTCAACTTCATTGCTGCTTAAAGTAACTACTTCTTTTACTTCATCAACAATCACTCCAAGCATACCTTTTTCTTCCAGCTTTAAGATAATGATTCTGCTTGCATTGGTAAACTCATCATCTGCCAATTTCATTTTAAGACGAATACTCATTACCGGAACAATCTCACCACGTAAATTAATAACTCCCTTAAAATGTCTTTGTGCTTTTGGAACTCTTGTTATTTTCTGCATACGTACAATCGTGTCAATATAGCTGATATCGATTCCATACTGCTCATTACCGATTTTAACTACGATATACTGTTTGCTATCGTTTTCCATAATATCTAAATCTGCCATGACTGTTACCCCCATTAAATTAATGTGTTAACATCCAATATTAATGCCACTTCACCATCACCAAGGATTGTTGCGCCACTAATAATCTTATTGTTATCGATATACTTACCAAGTGATTTAATTACGATTTCCTGCTGTCCCATTAAATTATCTACTACAAGGCCGGCCAGGCTGTCGCCCTTTTTCACAATAACTACAGTAAGATTTTCAGGGTCTTCTTGTCCATCATTAATATCAAGAATCTTATCCAAGCGAATAATCGGTATCACATTACCACGAAGATGTATCACTTCTTTTGCTTCCACATACTTAATTTCATTTACAGGGATGCTTTCAATATTAGAGATTGAGCCTAATGCAATTGCATATTTCTCATCCCTGATTTCAACCATCAATGCCTGAATAATAGCAAGTGTTAACGGAAGTCTGACAGTAAATGTCGTACCTTCTCCCAAAACAGTTTGAACTTCAACATCACCACCGAGTTGTTCAATATTTGATTTAACAACGTCTAAGCCAACACCTCGGCCGGAAATATCACTTATCTGCTTTGCCATTGAGAAACTCGGAAGGAATAACAAATTAATAATCTCCTTCTGAGTCAGTGATTCTGCCTGCTCCGGAGTAATTGTACCACGTTCAATCGCTTTATTCTTAACTGCTTCAACATCAATACCATTACCATCATCACCAACTTTAATGATAACGTTATTTCCTTCCTGATATGCATTTAAGAAAATGCTTCCTACTTCTGGTTTGCCACGCTGAATACGTACTTCATTTGACTCAAGTCCATGATCTGCAGAGTTTCTTAATAAGTGCTGTAACGGATCACCAATCTGGTCTACTACCGTACGGTCTAACTCTGTCTCCTCACCAGTCATATACAATTCCATCTTCTTATTCAGTTTTCTGGCAAGATCACGAATCATACGCGGGAACTTATTTACAGTACTTTCAATTGGTACGATTCGAACCTTCATAACAGACTCATGTAAATTAGTTGTAATACGTTCCAGGTATTCAATCTGTTCATTAAAAGTCTGATTTTGGAAAGCACCAGCTTCCGATGAACTGATTGAAACTAAACTGTTCTTTGCAATAATAAGCTCAGAAACACGGTTCATTAGTGCATCCAGTTTTTCAATATCTACACGAACGGTTCTACCTGTCACCGGTTTTGCTGCAGCCTGTTTTTTTGCTGCAGGTGTTGCAGCTTGTGCAGGCGCTGCCGGAGTAGTTTGTGTTATGTTCGTTTTATCTTCTTTCTTAACGGATACAGACTCTGGTTCTTCTTTCTTTTCTACACCGGCAATATCAGCGTAACTTACTAAGCCACCTACGACTGATTCAATTTCCGAAACAGTGGAAGCCGCATGACTGATTTTTTCAAAATCTGCTTCCTCTGTTACCAAATAAAAGCTGAAAGTCAAGTCGAATTTTTCATCTTCAATATCCTGAGAACTTGGGCGATAAACAATTATATTACCAAACTCTTCCACTGCTTTAAATACAAGAAATGCTCTTGCAGCTTTTAATAAACAATCCTTCTGAATATGTACGGTAATACCATATACCTTCTGTCCTGCTTCCTCCGCTGCTTTCACAGAGTCCTTCTCAGAATCATTTAATTCAATTTTTAAATAATCTGCATCACCGGAAGGACTTTCCTTTTTTTCTTCTACGGGAGTTTCCGTCTTTTCTTCTGTTTGAACAGTTCCGTTTGCAGCTGCAATAAAATCATTTAATTCTTTAATGATATGTTCATTGTCTTCTGTTCCTTCATCCGAACTGGCCTTTACATTATTTAAATAGCCATCGATTGCATCCAGACATTTAAACAAAAGATCAATCATTGCACTGTTCACTTTTATCTTATCACTTCGTACTTCCTGGAAAACATTTTCCATATCGTGTGTAAGATGTTGCATGCGCTTAAATCCCATAGTTCCGGCCATCCCCTTTAATGAGTGCGCCGCACGAAAAACCTCATTGATTGTATCCTTATTATCCGGTTCCTTTTCCAAAACCATGATACAATCACTTAATGTCTGCAAATGTTCATTCGTTTCATCGATAAAAATCTCAAGATATTGGCTTACATCCATAATTATTGTACCCCCACATTCTTTGTGATTGATGTAGCAACTTGATCAAGCGGGACAACTTCATTTACAATTCCTGTTTCAGCAATCGCTTTCGGCATTCCATATACAACACAAGTCTCAGCATTCTGTGAAATAACATACACAGGTTTTGATTTTTCCAAAGAAAGAATTCCGTTCGTTCCATCTGCGCCCATGCCTGTTAACACTACACACACAACCTGGTCATATCCGCTGGTTTTTAAAGAATCATAGGTGATGTTTGCACATGGTCTTAAACCACCGATTGCCGGCATATCATTTAGCGAAATCACATGTCCTTCTGTCGTCTTTTTTACTTCCATGTGTTTTCCACCCGGAGCGACATAAACGGTACCTTTTTTTAAAACATCTCCATTCTCTGCTTCTTTTACTGTAATGGCACTTGTTTCATTTAAGCGGTCAGCCATAGACTTGGTAAACCCTGCAGGCATATGCTGTACAAGAACCACAGGTGCATCCAGATTTTTTGGCAGTAATGGAATAACGCTTTGTAATGCCTTAGGTCCGCCTGTTGAACAGGCAAGAGCAACAATTTTATTATGTCCTTTTATGTTATTTACCGCCGGTCTTGTATTTGGTCTTACTGTAGTTGCCGGTCTTGTGACAGATTCTCGCGTTGGAAATGCGGTCCGCTTTATCTGTTCTGTCTTTAAAACAGCTCCCAAAACATCTAACAGCTTCTTTTTAAATGTATCGCCCTTAGCTTCAATAACATTATCCGGTTTTGTAACAAAATCAATTGCTCCAAGCTCCATCGCAAGAATAGTTACTTCGGCGTCCTTGGTTGTCATTGTACTCACCATGATAACCGTTGCTTTA